>JAZRUQ010000232.1:0-9803 GCA_045652605.1 Erysipelotrichaceae bacterium | reverse complement strand
CGTGGAGTTGACTGATACTAATTGGTCGAGGATTTAATCACTTGAAACGCTAGACAGAAAGATTTGAAATGTGAAAGTTGATTGTGACTGTTATTTGGTTTTGAGGGAGCGACCTCAAAGAGATCTGGTGGCGATAGCGAGGTGGACACACCTGTACCCATCCCGAACACAGAAGTTAAGCATCTCAGCGGCGACAATAGCATGGCGTGCTCATGTGAAGATAGCACGCTGCCAGGTTACTTAGGAACTCATTTGAGTTCCTTTTTTTATTTCATTATAGGTTTGTGGTATAATAACTCTTGCTAAGGAGGAATGAAGATGGATAAACTTGAACAACTGGAAATAACTGCTAAAAAGAATAATGTTCCTATCATGATGAAAGATGGAATTGAATTTCTCACAGATTTAGTAAAAGAAAGAAAACCGCAGTCTATTCTTGAACTTGGTACTGCCATTGGTTACTCAGCTATACAAATGGCAAGATGTGATGATTCGATTGAAATTGACACAATAGAATTAGATGAAGTTCGTGGTAAACAGGCAATTCAGAACATTTATGATGAAAAACTGGATCATCGAGTTCATGTTCATTTGATGAATATTGATGATTTTAAAACAGATAAAAAATATGATTTAATTTTTATTGATGCTGCTAAAGCTCAATATCGTCGTTATATGGAAATGTTTAAAGATAACCTTGCGGATAATGGCGTCTTTGTTTTTGATAACTTATGTTTCCACGGCCTGGTTGATAACCCTGAGCTTATTCAATCAAGACAGACTCGACAGCTTTGTAGAAAAATTCGTGATTTTAGAGAATGGCTTCTGCAGGCGGATGGTTACAATTGTGATTTCCGCAAAAATATTGGTGATGGTGTCGCTGTTGTAAGTGTAAAATCAAAATAATTATGATAAACTAATAGAAAGACGAGGTGGCATTTTATGAAGAAACTTATTCCTTTGCTGGTAGTTGCTGCTGGTGCGGTAGCTTATAATGTTTATAAGAATAGAAAAGAAGCTGTAAAACAGGAAAAGACATTTGTTGTGATTGATGATTCCAATGATACACCTGATCTGTCATCACCAGAAGTTGATTCTGTTGACGAAACAATTGAAGATTCTACATTTGACGAAACAGTGAATACGCAAGAAGTTACTGAAGAATCTGTAGATGATACTATTACGATTGAAGAAAATGTACCTGAAACAGTTGAACCAGAAGTAGATGAAGTTGCAGAAGCAATGCAGGAAGTTCAGCAGGAACTGGGTATTTTTGAAACACTCAGTGATATGGATGAGCCTTATGGGCGTCCAAGCTTTTTCCATGTAACTGATGACTCTTTCATTGAACCTGAAATCGAATCTGTGACAGAAATCGTTTCAACAATTGTTGTTGAGGACGATGAAAATGAACCTTCCGAGGAAGAGTCAGTAGTATCTGAAGAACCTGTAACTATTGAAGTTGAAGCTGTTGAGCCTGAAGTAGTTGAAGATGTACAGGAAGAAATTCTTTCTACAATTGTTGTTGATGACACTGAAGAAGAGCTTGATGTTGAAATTGAATTGATTCTTGAAGAACAACTGGATATCAATGAAGTTGTTGAATTTGCAGAAGAAGTTGAAGAAACAATTCTTTCTACAATTCTAGTCGAAGATGATGATGAACCTACTGAAGAACCTGTTGTTGAAAATGAAGATGTTCTGGATGAAGAACCACTTTTTGAAGAATCTGTTAATGAAACTGTTTTGGAGGAAGTTGTAGAAGAACCCACTACAGAAGAAACTGTTGATTTTGAAGAAGAACCTGTTGTAGATGAACAAATTGAAGTTGATTCTTTAATTGAAGAAATTGCTGAACAGATTGAGGAAGCTATTGAAGAACCTGTATTTATCAATTTGACAGAGAAGGAAGAAGTAGAACTCGAACCGCTTCAGTCATACAACACTCCTGAAGTAGATGAGCTGATGAAAACAATCGCTGGTCAAGTGAAGGCTGCTGATCAGGTTGAAGAAGAACCTGAAGAGGTGGAAGAAGAGATTTCTGATGAGGTTATTGAAGAAGTTCCACAAGCTGAAGAAGGTGATTATCTTCAGGACATTCGTAAAATCACAGAACTTTATTCAGAAAAGGTAGCTCAATACAACATCCGTTTCCCTTATCTGAGTAGCAGATTTATTGATGATACATTGAAGTTCTCTAATCAGTTCAATACAGAATATCCAATTGGAACACGTGTTGCGATTGAACATCATGTACGTTTTACTGCAGTCGAAGATTTGTTTGTCTTTGCGCAGATTATTCGTCAGTCTGGATATCATGTAAAGGAAGGAACTGAAGACAAGACATTGATTGTTGTGCGTGAAATGTTTGTTGATAGCAATACCATTCTTCATGATGTATTCAAGGTAGCAAATCAGGTATATTGCCTGTCAGGTGAATACCAGAAATTCAGAATTACAAAACGATAAAAGGCTGAAAAGCCTTTTATTTGTTTAAGATACAAAAGCCATAGAATGACATTTGTGCTTTACGCATGATTAGGTTATAATAGAATGGCTTTGGAGAGATATGTATGAAACAAATCGAAGTTAAAAATTTAGACTTTTCTTATGATGAACAAACACATGCAGTAAAGAATGTGTCTTTTTCGATTGAGAAAGGTTCCTATACAACAATCATTGGTCATAACGGAAGCGGTAAATCAACTATTGCCAAGCTGATGATTGGACTTTTGGAAAAAAACAGTGGAGAAATTATTGTTGATGGACTGCCATTGACGCTTGAAAATCTTCAAAAAATTCGAAATAAAGTAGGAATTGTTTTCCAGAATCCAGATAACCAGTTTATCGGTTCTACGGTAAGAGATGATATTGCGTTCGGGCTTGAAAATCATTGCGTTGAACCAGAGAAAATGGATGAAATTATCAATGAGTTTGCGAAGAAAGTCAACATGGTAGAATTCCTTGATTCTGAACCAACAAAACTTTCTGGTGGACAAAAACAAAGAGTTGCGATTGCAGGTGTTCTTGCGATGGCTCCTGAAATTATGATTTTTGATGAAAGCACAAGTATGCTGGACCCTCAGGGGAAAAACGAAATCAACGAAGTGATTCGTGAATTGCACGCAAAGACAAAAATGACATTGGTTTCTATTACTCATGACATTGAAGAAGTAACAAAGAGTGATTTTGTCATTGTTATGAACAATGGTCAGATTGTAATGAGTGGAAAACCTGATGAAATTATGATGAGAGAAAAGGAGCTGTTGAAGAGCAATCTTGATCTTCCTTTCTCATTGAAAATCATCAAGGAACTTGAAAAAAATAAGATTAAACTGAATAAATCAGTAACATTGGAAGGGCTGGTGGATGAGCTGTGTCAATTGAATTCAACAAAGTAGGCTACATCTATTCAGAAAAGACTCCATTTGAATATGCTGCACTGCATGATGTTGATTTAAAGTTTTCTGAAGGCAAAGTCACTGCAATTATTGGAGCAACAGGAAGTGGCAAATCAACATTGGTTCAGCATTTGAACGCACTGCTTCTTCCAAGCAGTGGAAAACTGAATGTATTGAGTTTTGAAATCGTGGCGAAGCAGAAAGCGACTAATCTGAAGGCGTTAAGATCTCATGTAGGACTTGTTTTTCAGTTTCCTGAATATCAGTTGTTTGAAGAAACAATTTTAAAAGATCTTTGTTTTGGGCCAAAAAACTTTGGTGTTACTGAAGAAGAAGCACAGGAAAAGGCAATTCGCGCTTTGAAACTTGTAGGATTAGATCAGAGTTATTTAGAAAAATCACCTTTAGATCTTTCTGGTGGACAGAAGCGTCGTGTTGCAATTGCTGGCATTCTCGCAATGGATCCAGATGTTCTGGTTCTGGATGAACCAACAGCGGGTCTTGATCCTCAGGGTGCAATTGCAATGATGAGTCTATTTAAAGAACTGAATCAGAAATTCGGAAAAACAGTTTTAGTTGTGACTCATGATATGGAACATGTACTGAATTACTGTGATGAAGTTGTGGTCATGAAAAAAGGAGAAGTATATTCTCATACAACGGTTCATGAGTTTTTTAAAGATACAACTTATCTGGATGAACTTCATATTCTTCCACCATCAATTGTAAGGTTCAGACAGATGTTGAATGAGCGTGGTTTTCATTTGCCAAATGATTGTTATGACATGAAAACACTTTGTGCATTGATCGCAAAAGAGGTGAAGAACCATGGGTAATTTTGTATTAGGGAAATATTTGCCTTATGATTCAGTGATTCATAAGATGGATCCACGTGCCAAGATTTTAGCGATGCTGATGGTTCTGGTATCCATTTTCCTGCCTGCAGGATATTTAGGATATGCAGTTCTTGCAGCTGTGATTGTATCCACTGTTTTAATGGCAAAACTAAGTCTTAAGTTTGTGTGGAAATCCATGAAGCCGATGCTGTTCATGCTGGCATTCTTGATGGTCATTAATATTTTTGCAGTAAAGACAGGATATGTTCTGATTGCCTTTGGAAGTTTTGAGATTTACAGTGATGCAGTCTTTAACACACTGTATATTGCAGTACGTTTGATGCTGATGATTATGGTAACAACCTGTCTGACAGCAACGACAAAACCATTGGATTTGACATTGGGGATTGAAGACCTTTTGAAGCCATTCAAAAAGATTGGTGTTCCTGCACATGAAATTGCAATGATGATTTCAATTGCGCTGCGTTTTATTCCGACATTGATTGAAGAAACAGAACGTATTATGAAAGCTCAGGCAAGCCGTGGTGTGGACCTTCAGGAAGGTAAACTGAATGAAAAAATCATGGCAGTATTATCTTTGATTGTGCCGTTGTTTGTATCAGCGTTCCAAAGAGCCGAAGATCTCGCCAATGCAATGGAAGCTAGAGGATATGCGCCAGGACAGAGAAGAACGCGTTATAAGCAGCTTAAATTCTGTTTTAGAGATGTTGTGCTTCTTGCAGGAAGTCTGCTTCTTGTCGTTGTAATTGCGTTGATATCGTTTGTGCTATGACAAGACGTTTTAAGTGTATAGTCAGCTATGATGGCTATGATTATTCAGGGTGGCAGACACAGCCGAATAAAGTAACAGTACAGAAAACAATTGAAAATACGATTGAATCCATCAGTCGTGCAAAAACAGGAATTACAGGGTCGGGAAGAACAGATGCGAAAGTTCATGCTGCAGGACAGGTTTTCCATTTTGACACAGAGTTTTATCTGGATGCAAGAGGATGGAAACGTGCTTTGAATGGTCATCTTCCAAATGATATTCGTATTTTATCTGTTGAAGAAGTTGATTCTGATTTTCATGCGAGGTTTTGTGCTGAAGCGAAGCGTTATGATTATCTGATTTCACTAAAGGATCAGGAACCGAATGTGTTCCATTGGCGCTATGCTTATCAGGCAACTTGGCATCTGGATATTGAAAAGATGAAGGAATGCAGCAGACTGTTTGTTGGTCGTCATGACTTTACTTCATTCTGTGCTAATTCACTTGAAACAGATCCAGATCAGACTAGAACGATCTATCGCATTGATTTTAAAGAAGAAGGAAATCTGGTGCGTATCAGTTTCTATGGTGAAGGCTTTCTGCGATACATGGTGCGCATGTTGACAGGAACAATGCTGGAAGTTGGAAGAGGCAGAATTACGCTTGATGATGTCCAGAAAATCATGGATAGAAGGGACAAAACAGCCTGCCGATACAATGCAAAACCCCAGGGTTTAAGCCTTGTGAAGGTCTATTATGATGCAGAAGAAGTCAGAAAATTGACAGAAAAAAATTAACAAAAAAAAGTGACTTTTTCGGTCACTTTTTTGTTGACTATTGTTGAATTACCGATTAGAATATAACTCGGACCTATGCCAGTTGTAGCCCCGGAAACTGCAAGTGGCCAAAGGAGGAATTTATTATGCGCCAAACTACTATGGCAAAACCAAGCACTGTAACTCGTCAGTGGTATGTTGTTGACGGAACAGGGCTCACACTCGGACGTTTAGCAAGCGAAGTAGCGTCAGTATTGAGAGGAAAGAACAAACCAACTTTCACTCCAAACGTTGACTGCGGAGATTTCGTAATCGTTGTAAACGCTGATAAGATCGTCGTTACAGGTGATCAGACAAACAAGAAAAACTACTACAGTCACTCAATGTTCCCAGGCGGACTGCGCGTAAGATCAACAAGAACTATGAGAGAACAGTACACAGTTGAATGGGTTGAAAAGGCTATTCACGGTATGCTGCCTCATACAAAACTGGGTGATGTACAGCGCAAACACCTTTTCGTATACAAGGGTGCTGAACATCCACATGCAGCTCAGAAGCCTGTAGAGCTGAAGATCAAGGGCTAGTAAGGAGAAAAGACAATGGCTAAAAAGAACAATGTAACTTATATCGGTACAGGTCGTCGTAAGTCATCTGTAGCTCGTGTCTTTATGACTCCAGGTACAGGTACTATCACAGTTAATGGAAAGACTCTGGAAGAATATCTGCCACTCGAAACTCTGAGAATGGTAGTTCGTTCACCACTGGAACTGACAGAAACACTGAATGCATTTGACGTAACAATCAATGTAAACGGTGGTGGATACACTGGTCAGTCTGGTGCTATGCGTCACGGTATCGCTCGTGCGCTGATTGAAGCATCAATTGACTATCGTCCAGCTCTGAAAGCAGCAGGATTCCTGACTCGTGACAGCCGTGCTAAAGAACGTAAGAAATACGGTCTCAAGGGTGCACGTCGTGCTCCACAGTTCTCTAAACGTTAATTTTACTTATCGTATCGAGACAATCAAAAGATCACTCATTATTGGGTGGTCTTTTTTTGTTTATATAAAGAAAAAAGCTAATCGTAACAATTAGCTTAGTATTAGATAAATTGGTATTTGGCTATTTTCTAATCACATAAATATATCGTGCCATTTTTTCTTTGAATTGTTCAAACGATTCGTTGATGTATTCCGTTTGACCAATCAGCATATCAAACCATTGGTCATGTCCTTCTGCTTTAAACATCGCTTTGTGCTTCATTGCGGATTCTCGCTTGGTTTTAAGCAATTTATAGGTTTGTTTTGTTATATCCGTGACTTCATATCTCATACTATTTTCCCTCAATGCATTTGCCAACATCGTGGTATGAGCATTGGGGGTTTTCGGTATGACATCACCCTCTTGGTACCCAACAAAAAACACACCATCTTTTTTCATCCATTTTCTTACTTGAGCCACAAAGGCTGTCATATCTGCAGCAAAATAAAGTGTGTCCATGGAAATAATCACATCAAATTTTTCTTCAGGATACTCTATTTTTCCGATTATTCCTTCTCTGAATTCAGCATTTTCATGGAATATAGCCTGTGCTGTACGAATTGCTTCCTCCGAATAATCAAAACCATGAATACAAGATTTCGTCTTCTGTTGTAAGTAGCCCAGCATTTTTCCATTACCGCAACCAATGTCCAAAATATGTACATCATCATTTTGCGGAATATATTGCAGAATCATATCTATCTGCTCTTTATTGCTGAATCCATCTTGTGAAAAGTCTTCTCCAAAGGCATCCTTGCAAAAGGACTGAAATGCATTTGATTCTTTTGTCATTGCGTAAAACGCCTCGTAAGCATCATAAAATAATAATTCTTTTTTAATCATGTTTGGGTATCCTCTATTCGATATATTGAAATTTGACTTACTTCTTTTTCTGCTTATATTTGATGAATGCCTTTATGATTATACAAATAGGAAGAACTACAAGTGCAATTGCACAATACCTTAAACTACCTATATACCAAGGTGCAGAACTCATTGCATATACTTCAGGTCTTAAATAGTTCCAATCTACGTAGTTAATTATAAGGCTAAAAATTGGTAGTGATATAGTAGTAATCATAATCGAATCTAAGATTTGCTTCCACTTTTCCATATAATCACACTCTTTCGTCAAATTCTTATTTATTGAATTAATATATACATATTATAACATCCATTATTTATGTAAATATTAAGAATATCTGTTTATTTACATGATACATAAAGGGGAATATGCAATTTTAATTTTGCTGAAGAATATTGAAAGAGGCACAATAAATGCACAAATAGCTCTTTTAAAATCAAAATGAGAATAACAAAGTCTAAAATAAGTCTATAAATAAAAGGTTTTAAGATATCAGTTACTTCAAAGCATTATATTTCTGTCAGGTCAATTTTAAATAACTCTGCGCCACGAGCAGCATTTTCATATCCTTTTGTTGCAATAACGTATAGACAATTCTTGTATTCGCAGGCTGCAGGATAATGCATTGCTCCCCATCCTGGGTAGTTTTCAGTATCAAAGATGACAAGCTGCTTTGATAACTTTAAGCTTTTATCTTCTGTAAAATAGATTGAAAGCTTACTGCGATTGGTTTTATCTGTGTTGCATACTAGATAATGACGTCCATCTGATAGGGTACCACAATATATTTTGGTTGAGACATATGGAATATCGTGAGTGCATGCATCGCTCCATGTTTCACCATAATCTTTGGAAATATACACCAAAGGTACTTTTCTTCGATCATTCCTGCAAAACATATATAGTATATCATCAGCACATACAACCGAAATTTCAGGATGAACTAATTCTGTTCCATCATGCAGATTTCCATTTTCTGCAATTTTTACCAGACGCCATTGTGTGTCGATTTTTCCGGAATCAGAGATTAAAACTGCCGGTGTATTTGGAAAAGAATCTAATTCTGCAATTCTGCCAGGAAGCATAAGTTTTCCGTTGGGTAATGTCACAACATTTGTATTCAGTTTAAATGGTATTGGTTTTGACCATAGCAATTCAAATTGTGAGCTTTCTGTATTAAGAATATATAAATCGAGGGAATGAATGTGATCAGGTGCAACCATTTGATTGACAAGCATATACAGTCTGTCATCGCTTATACCGTAAACAGGTGGACAATATATAATTTTTTCATTTTTGCTTTCACAGATAATTTCTAACTCGGACCAGGTTTTTCCGTTATCATAAGAACGTTTACCGCAGATTGGTGTATATCCCTGAAGTTCCTTATCATGACAATGATACCATGATGCATAGAGAACACCATGATACTCTATAATCGCAGCTTCATGTAGAAATTTAAAATGATCATCAGGAATGCAGACAGGAAAAGATGGGATATTCTGTGTTATTTTCTTTAGTTTATTATCGAGAAATCGAAGATTATCTATTTTTGTCGCAAACAGCATATCATCATAATTATAAAACTCATGAAAAAATACACTTTTATTTTGTTCTCTGAACTGGAATGGACAAACATCAATGTTTTTTGTAAAGTTTTCTGTGAAAGAATGTATATCTTTGTAGCCGCATAAAACTGCAAGTTCACTGATTTCAATGTCGCTTTCTATAAGCAGTTTCATTGCTTTTTCCAGTCTTTTTTTTGTTTGGTAGGTATGAATCGATGTTTTAAATTTTTGCTCAAAAAGATGACACATGGTATCGCAGCTTATGTGCAGGTCATCAGCAATTTGTTCAATGCTGATGACCTGCATGAATGTCTTATCGACATATGATTTTATTGTTTGAATCAGTTCATTTTCTTTCTCAAAATTTTCTGCTGAATATTTATTTTCCATAAAAAAGACCCTCTTTGATTGATTATACCATATGACTCTTCTTCTGTTTTTAAATTGAAAACTTAAAAGAAGAAAATTATGTAGGAAGCGATATTCTCTTAATTGTTACATAAATCCTTATCGAGTGATATGTGCACATTATAGCATCAATGGT
>JAZRUQ010000231.1:0-15154 GCA_045652605.1 Erysipelotrichaceae bacterium | reverse complement strand
TATCGATAACTGGGCTGTTTACTGGGAATGTTCTTTCAACACCTACACCATTAGAAACCTTTCTAACGATGAAGTTTTCAGCGATACCGCTGCCGGACTTAGCAATAACTACACCTTCGGATGCCTGGATACGAGACTTGTCGCCTTCCTTGATGCGTACATCAACACGTACTGTGCATCCAACACGGAATTCAGGAATGTCATTACGAAGCTGAGATTTTGTGATTTCTGTAACCAAATTCAAATTCATAATCTTTTTCTCCTTCTTAACAATATGTTTTCGTCATGCTCATAGTTCAGCGACCAGCGGAACATCACTAGCCTTTTCACAGGCTTACTTATAATACACTACTTTTATCATGGATTCAATCATTTTTTTTGATTTCTTCCATCATTTTTAATTCTTCTTTTGTGAACTCATGTTTCTTCAAAAGATCAGGTCGATATTTCATAGTACGTTCCAGTGATTTCTTTAAACGCCACTTTCGAATATTCTCATGATGACCACTCAAAAGCACTTCCGGCACTTCATGACCATCATAAATCACTGGTTTTGTATACTGTGGATATTCCAGCAGATCATTTTCAAAGGACTCATCCAGATGAGACGCTTCTACAATAACACCAGGCAATGTACGAATCACCGCATCAGAAATGACCATAGAAGCCAGTTCTCCACCTGTCAGTACATAATCACCAATCGAAAGTGCACCATCCACATAATTGGAAATACGTTCATCAAAGCCTTCGTAATGCCCGCATACCAGAATCAGATGATCTGTTTCTGCAAGCTCACGCACCTTTTTCTGTGACAGAGTTTCACCAACTGGTGCCATCAGATAAATCTGACTGTTTTCAGTGCGATGAGCCTTCAAAGCATCCACAATCGGTTGGCAGGACAAAACCATACCCTGTCCACCACCATATGGTGTATCATCCACATGATTGTGGCGGTCTAAAGTATAATCTCTGAAATTGACCACTTCTATCTCAACAGCCTGTTTATCCAAGGCTTTCTTGATAATAGATGTCTTCAGAAAGCCTTCATACATTTCAGGAAATAAACTTAAGATTGTAATTTTCATAGCAGACCCTCAATCACTTTAATAATGATCTTGTTTTCTGCAAGCTGAACATCTTTCACAAAAGCTTTGACATATGGAACAAGACACTGTGTGCCATCTTCTTTTGTGATACGCAGATTGTTGTTGGCAAGACCTTCTTCAACGTCACTGACAACACCAATTTTATCATTTTCTTCTGAATAGACATCCAATCCCTTCAACTGAAAGAAGTAATATCCCTCTTTCAGTGCAGGAATTCTGCTTTTATCCACCAGCACATCGGCATCACGCCACAATTCAGCATCATTCATGGAATCAATGCCCTCAAACTTGACCAGTGCCATATCCTGCTGCATTCTGGAAGCTGTGACTTTCATTTCTGTCTTTTTTCCATTTTTCTCTAAAATGACAACCGCATTTTTCTTTAAACGGTCCATGATGAAATCAGACGAACTGTATACTTTCAATTCACCTCTGACCCCATGTGGTTTGACAATTTTACCAATTTTAATTGTTTCCATACACCCTCCAGGAAAAGAAAAGGATGGGGTTTCCATCCTGATTCTTAATAGCTTTCAAACTTGATCGTAATTTTCTTGTCTTCAACGCGTGATGCAATTGCCATCATCTGACGCAGAGCGCTAGCCATCTGACCCTGTTTGCCGATCAGACGTCCTACATCATCACTCTTTGCATACACATACAGAAGAACTTCCTTTTCATTCAGACTAGGCATTGTCTTGACAGACACTGAATCCTTGTCATCAACGATAGGTTTCACCAGCTGAAGCAGTACATTCTCCAGTTCGATCATATCTTACTTAGCGTGCTTTTCATCATGGAAACGCTTCATGATACCTTCATGAGACAGAATGCTTCTTACAGTATCAGAAGGCTGTGCTCCATTGTTCAGCCACTTCAGAGCCTTTTCAGCATCAACGTTTACGATTGCTGGATTCTTAGTTGGATTGTATGTTCCAATTACTTCGATATCGCGTCCGTCACGTGGTGCACGTGCATCAGCAGCAACAATTCTGTAAAAAGGTGCCTTCTTAGCGCCCATTCTCTTTAATCTTAATTTAACAGCCATGGTTAATATCCTCCTTGTTAAAACCTTGCATATCTTACCGTGTTTTGAACCAACTGTCAAGTATTTTTACTTAACATCTCAAAATTTTTTTATAAATTTAAAAAGTGCAGATTTCTCTGCACTTTTATTGACTTATTCTGCAATTCTCTTGTCCAGTTCAGCCAGTTCTTCTTCCAGTTCAGCAATGAAAGCTTTCTTATCTTCGATATCTTCCTTCATTTCATCAACTGCACTTTGAGACAGGATGTAACCCAGTTCCTGTTCCATACGCTTCAGCTGATTCTTCTGCTTAGCAATCAGATCCAGTTTACGAGCACGGTTTTCCTGCATTCTCATCATCCACTGATCGCGACGAGACTGATTGTACTGCTTCAGACCTTCAAAATAGCTGTCTGCAGCTGCACGGAACTGTGCCCACAGTTCATCTTCCTGCTGCTTGCCTGCAAATCCAATTGTCTTCCACTGTGCACTCAGATTCTTGATCTTGTCTGAATTTTCACGGCTGTAGAACTTTTCGTCTGCAATTGCCTGAGCTGCCTTAACCAGTTCAGCCTTAGCTTCAGCACGCTTTGCATTTTCTGCACGCTGTGCATCATAATGAGCATTTCTTGCATCGTAGAATGCCTGACGAGCTGCATTGAAACGAGCCCACAGTGCATCATCCTGATCCTTGCCTGCAAGACCTGCAGCTTTCCACTGGTTCAGCAGTTCATTGTATGCATCTGCTGTCTTTTTCCAGTCTGTGCTGTCTTTAAGTTCTTCTGCTTTTTTAATCAGTTCTTCTTTTGCAGTCTTGGAATTTACTGCCTTTTCCTGACGAGCCTGCCAGTAATCATGCTTGCGGTCAAAGAATGTCTGACGAGCTGCATTGAACTGTTCCCACAGCATATCATCAGTTTCCTTACCACAGCTTCCTGCAGCCTTCCACTGATTCAGCAATTCATTCATTTCATTTGTTCCCTGATTGAAATTGTTAGTTTCTGCTGTTGCCTTTGCACGGGCAATCAGTTCTTCTTTCAGTCCCTTGCTGTTTGCAAGTGCTTCATTGCGCTTTCCATAGAAAACGTCAACTGCTGCTTCAAATTCTTCTTCCAAAGAATCTTCCAGTGCTGATTCCCAGTAATTGATTCTTCTCCATCTTCTTTTCAGATTCTGAATTGTAGAAGAAATAGTGTTCCAGTCTGCATCAGACGGAATATTCTTCACTTCTTCAATCAACTGTTTACGAAGATTAATATCTTCTTCCTGATCAATGACTTCATTGAACATTTCACGATTTTCTGCCATAAATACCTCCAACTGCAAATATGTCGTCTTTAATAAAAATATCATAAATTGAACGAGAAAGAAAACAAAAACTTCAAATCATTTTCAATTTCGTTCATTTGTCAAATTACCAGCGTCTTTTACCGCCAAATGGCATACGCATATTCATCTGCTGCGCCTGCTTCTGCACATTCTTCATCGCATCCATGTTAGGCATTCTTCCAGATTTCTGCATGGAAGCCATCTGTTTGAACATGGTCTTCATCTTTTCGTACATATTGACCACTTTATTGACTTCCTGAACAGTAGTTCCTGAACCCTTGGCAATACGATTTTTACGTGAAGCACGCAAAATAGATGGATCCTGACGTTCTTCTTTTGTCATGGACTGAATGATTGCTTTCTGACGTTTCATTTCTTCAGAAGCCTTTTCATCATCCAGCTGGCCCGCCAGCTGATTCAATCCAGGAATCATTTTCATCATGTTTCCCAGCGGCCCCATCTTTGACATCTGCTCATACTGAACAAGCATATCATCCAATGTAAATGTCCCTGCCATCATGCGTTCAGCAGTTTTCTGAGTGGATTCCATATCCATCTTTTCCTGAGCCTGCTCAACAAAAGTAAGAATATCTCCCATTCCCAGAATTCTTTCAGCCATACGTTCAGGATAGAAATAGTCCATTTCATCAACTTTTTCACCCTGACCGACAAACTTCACTGGAACCTGTGTCAATGCACGTACAGACAGTACACCACCGCCTCGTGCATCACCGTCCATTTTAGTCACAACAAGTCCACTGACCTGAAGTGTTTCATGGAATGATCTTGCAACCTGTACAATGTCCTGCCCTGTCATTGCATCCACAGTCAACAGAATTTCATCCGGCTTGACTTCAGCTTTGATATCTCTTAATTCATCCATCAAAGCTTCGTCGATGTGAAGACGACCAGCAGTATCGATAAACACTGTATCATAGCCATTGGCACGAGCATATTTCATCCCTTCCTTGACAACTGTCAAAGCAGGATAATCAACACCCATGTCAAATACTTCAACACCGATTGTACGACCAAGAACTTTCAGCTGTTCAACTGCTGCTGGACGAATGACGTCAGCTGCAATCATCAATGGTTTACGCTTTTCACGATTTTTCGCAAGGCGAGCAATCTTACCGCAGGATGTTGTCTTACCAGTCCCCTGAAGACCAACCATCATCACCGTAGTAATACCGCTTTCCTTATAAGGAATTTTTACTTCTTTTTCACCCAGCAATGCCACCAGTTCATCACGAACGATTTTAACAACCATCTGTCCTGGATTCAAAGCTGAATAAACTTCCTGACCCAATGCCTTTTCACGCACCTGTTCAAGGAAATTCTTTACGATTTTATAATTGACGTCTGCTTCCAGCAAAGCCAGTCTGACTTCCTTCAACATGTCCTCCATGTTTTTTTCAGTCAGCTTCCCTTTACCCGTAATGTTTCTAAACGTTTTACTCAGACGTTCTGTCAATGATTCGAATGCCATTCACATACCCCTCTCATACCAAATTATTATACCAAGAAACATTCTCTTTAACAAATAAAACTGTTCTTAGATTCTCTATATTGTCATTTCCATCAAAAAAACAGACTGTCTGCTTTTTCGGAAGAGATAAAACCATTGAATTTCACTCGCTCAATACAGTATATCTTCCGAAAAAACATTATTATTTTCGTAAATAACGGTACATCTTTTGTGACAAGTGGTTTTTCTCTTTATCACACACAAACAAACTTACACTTATTTTACTGCAAGCCTTACCCAAATTAATGCTTTTTTGCATTTGAATTACAGGAACATTATACTGGTTGAATTCAATAAAATTGATTATACTAAGAGTAAACTTTCAAGGTGATCTTCTCTATATGGAAAGGAGTAAACAATATGGACTATAACACTCAGACCGAAATTCAGCTGATTTATACCCCTAAATTTAAAGACATTGTCATCTCAGTGCGTTTTTTATGTCCACTCAATCGTAAAGAAGCCTTATCAAGAAATCTGCTTTCTGTCATGCTTCAAGATCGTTGTGAGAAATATGATACAAAAAACAAAGTAACTGCTGCACTGGATGATTTATATGGAGCTTCAATTGCCTCAAGAACATTAACCTACGGGAATGCACATATGCTTGAATTCAGATGCAAAGCATTAAATGAAAAATTCTGTACAACCGCACATCTTGAACAGCAGTTTGAACTGATTCATCAATTTCTGTTTCATCCACTGTTAAATACAGAATGTTTTAAAGAAGCAAAAGACAACATGATTGATTCGATTAAAAGAAGAATGGATAAACCAAGCACATATGCAACCAATCAGGCCATGTCTATGATGGGAGAAAACACACCTCTTAAAGATGCCTGTCTGCCAGGGATAGATGAAGTACAGGAATTGACATTAACTGATGTACAAAATGCATGGAACAATATGATGCAAAACAATCACATTACTGTACAGGTTCAAGGTGAAATCAATGAAGATACTATTCGTCATTATATCCCTCGTTTTCTGCCATTTACAGGCACATCAAAGAACTTCGAATGCGAATACCTTATCCATCAAGAAAACAGCTGTACAAAAACAGAAACACGTCAGATCGACCAAAGCATGCTGGTGATGGTGTTTGAGACTGGAGTAAAAGCATCCGATTCAGATTTCTGGAAACTAAGATGCGCAAACGCTTTATTTGGACAGCTTCCAACTTCTCTTTTGTTTCAGGAAGTCAGAGAAAAACGTTCACTGTGCTACAGCATCTATTCATCCATCATGTCATATGAGGGCTGCATGAGTATCTCTACAGGTGTTTCCTATGATCGATTAGAAGAAACATACGATGTCATTATGGATCAGTTTGAACGTATGAAACAAGGAGATTTTACCGATCAGGATCTTGAAACTGCCAAAATCATGCTGAAAGATTCTGTTCTTTCAACTGCAGATGATATGAATGCTACATTAAATTTTGAATATCAGAACCTGCTTCTAAATCAGAAACGCACACTCGATGATGCTTTAAAAGATATTGAAAATACAACAAAAGACGACATTGTACGTCTGTTTAACCAAATCCATCATAAAATAACCTATACATTGAAACAGGAGGTGTGCCATGAAGAAAACTGTTGAACCGCGCTTTGATGAAACATTCTACAGCGAAACACTAGAAAACGGCCTGAAACTCATCATTTGGCATAAACCTCTGTTTGCATCAACAAGCTGTATTTTCGCAACACCTTACGGTGCATTGGATCATCGTCAGAAATTAGAGGACGGGACAATTATTGAAGATCCATCAGGTATTGCACACTTCCTTGAACACAAAATGTTTGAATCTGAACATGGTGATGTCATGAATGATTTCTCTGAAATGGGCGCCAATGTCAACGCATATACCTCTTATACAGAAACATGTTACACATTCAGCACATGTCAGACAGATATCGCAAGACCCTTAAACCTGCTTCTAGATTTTGTTCAGGAACTGAACATTTCAGATGAATCAGTAGAAAAAGAAAAAGGTATAATTATTCAGGAACTCGCCATGTATCAGCAGATGCCAGATTCCAGACTGTTTTTTGAAACATTCAAAGCATTATTCAATCAACACCCTTTGAAAGAAGACATTGGTGGAACACCTGAGAGTGTCAGTGCCACAACAAAAGATCAGCTTATGACATGTCATAAACGAAATTACCACCCTTCTAAAATGGTCCTGGCAGTTGTCACACCTGTTGACCCTCAAGTGATTCTTGAAATCGTTAAAACAAATCAGAATAAAAAAACATTTGAGCCTGTTCATTCAATCTCACGTGCTGAAATCAGCGAACCCAACGAAACTGCTTTAACTCACCATATTGTCAATATGGATGTATCGAGCACAAAGGTAGCATTGGCTTATAAGCTTAAGCCAGTGATCAAATCTGATTTACAGCGTACAGAAGAAGAATGGGCAGTACGATGCCTGCTGGAAAGTCATTTTACATCACTGAATCCTGACTATCAGAAATGGTTGGATGAAGAAATCATCAACGACTACTTTTTCTATGAAGTCGACTTCGGAAAAGACTATGCAGTGATTATGTTTATGAACGAAACAGAAGATGCATCCGGATTTAAAAACTTTATTGAAGCACAGCTCGATGCACTCAAACACAAAACCATATCTCTTCAAATGTTAAATCAATTGAAGAAACGCTATGCAGGACAGGCTATGCGCATCTTCAATTCATCGGAAGATATCGCCGCAAGTATAATCCGAGGTGCATTTGGAGGAGTGGAATCCTTCACTTTAATTCGTCTGATTGAATCATTGACACAGAAAAAAATCAAAGATGCTTTTGAATCTGTTGATTTCTCGCACTCTTCACTGATTCAGATCAGGCCAAAGATAAAGAATTAATTTTTTACTGTATTGTACAAATCAATCTGAAAAAATACCAATATTCCTTAGCGAATATTGGTATTTTCTGTTTAATACGTCACTTTGAAATCAATGATTCCTGCCGATATAATACCTCCATAAATAAGGAGGAAAAAATCATGAATACAGTATGTCTCATCGGTAAAGTCAAAAACAAACCAGAAATTATCGAAACTACAAAAGGCTCAAAGGTGGCAAAAATCTTGCTGGATGTGAATCGCAACTTCCCTAATTCTAATGGTGTGATTGAGTCAGAAGTTTATCAGGTGCAGTTATGGCGAGGTATAGCAGATCAATTTAAAGATTGCATCAATCCAGGAATGGTTGTTGGAATTAAAGGACGCCTTTCTGCCAACAATTGGGAAACCTCTGCTGGAAACAAAATCTATAGTGCCGAAATTATTGCCGAACATGTTTCATTCATTCACGCTAGCCATCCTGTCCAGAAAGAATCTGTATGAAACTGATTTATTCAAAGCTCAATGAATCTGAACCGCAGATTGAAATGGAATCAAAAATCAGTTTGAATACACAAGCAAGTGAAAAGGATGAAGAAGAAATTAAAATGATCAATGAAGTTCATCACATCATTGAAGTTCATGCAAAAGCATTTCATTTGATTTTAAAAGAGTGCAGTTATGAGCTGAAAACTGATAATTCGAAAAAGATTGAATTTAATCTTAATGTAGAAGGAAATCCTGATTTAGCGACTATGATGATGATTTCAGCACATGCATCTATCATCAAATGCAAGAACATTCAATTGGATGCATTTTATGGAACAATTCATATTTCTCATGAAGGAAGTGTTTCCTGTCTTGTCTTTAATGCAGTACCTGAAGAAAAACTGAAGGATATAAAACATTAAAAATGCCCTGAAACAGGGCATTTTATTTAAATAATAACACTGTCAGATCCCTCTGAAAGGGCAATCTGTTTTAAACGTTCAGCTTCATCTTCTGAAGTAATAATCTGACTGCAGAAATCCAGTCCTTCTGTACGCACTCCAAACGGACGATAACGCAACAGTTTGTATCTGCATTTCCCTTGAATTCTACGTGAAACTTCGCGTACTGTTTTTTCATTTTCATCCGGATAAGTTGGAAGAATAACCGTACGTACTTCTTCAAGTTTGCCTGAATCCAACAGATAATCAAGATTCTTTAATACCAGCTCATGCTTAGAACGTGTCAGCTGATAATGGAAAATAGGATCAACCGCCTTGACATCCAGCATAACGCCATCACAGACAGACATCAGTTCTGAATCCTGTGAAAAATCATAACTTCCATTGGAGTCAATCAGACAAGTCAAATTCAATTCTTTTACTTTTGTGAACAGTTCTACAAGAAAATCTCGATGCTGAGTACATTCTCCACCACTGACTGTGATCCCGCGAATAAAAATACGCAGTTTTTTGATTTCTTCCAGCAAATCATCTGTAGTCATCCATTTGATTTTCGGAGAAGACAGATTTGGACATGTCTTGATGCATGTATCGCACTGAACACATTTCTTTTCATCCCAGACAACCTTATGATCTTCATCCATCGCCAAAGCCTGTACTGGACATGTTGCTACACATTTTCCACAGGCAATGCACATACGTATTGTCTCCGGATTATGGCAATACAGGCATTCAAATGGACATGACTGAAAGAAGATAGCCATTCGGTTTCCCGGACCATCTACATTCGAAAACGGTATAATTCGATTAATCGGCGCTTTCATAAGCTTCTACACGACGATCAAGTGCGTTGGCAGTATCGCGTGCACCTACACCAAAAATTGAACAGTTGTTCAGTGACTGCTGATTCTGATCCAGTTTAGCCAGTTCACTCTTTTTCACCAGATAACCTGTAACACGTACAACGTCATTATTTTCAAGATATCCACTGAAATAACGCATGCCATGAGCTAAAGCACCCTTAATAATATCCAGCAACGCTTCTGGTGTGTTCATCCATGTTTCTTCAAAACGGAAGATATCACCGATTCCTGTAGGGAAATACTTGTGGAACTTCGTGCTGTGCAGAATATGAGCAGCCATATCTGGTTCTGATCCAATTGGAATACGAGCTCCTGGAGAGTTTTCTCTGCCGTCAGAGTCAATACCTACCTGAGCATGCAGACGATAATGATGCCCAAATGCATCACAGTATGGTGCTACATGTTCTTCAACCAAGGCATAAAGACGATCCATAATGCGCACACCTAAAGCATCTGCCTCAGGATTATTTCCATAACCGGCTTTAGGATCTTTAATACCTAAGAAATGGTTAACACATTCAGCAAGACCAACCATGCCATACATACCAGTAAACTTGTTCAAATCCAAAAGACCTTCAGTTACCAGGAAGTTAGATTTGAAGAATGCTGTTTCTTCTACCATGAAACGAACGCGCTTATCCATGAAGCCACACATCAGTTTTACATAATGTGGAAGCACATGATTCAGGAAATCATCGATATCTTTTGCCTTCAGGGCAGTTTCATACATTCTCATACGAGGCAGAGTAAATCCCCCACCACCTACTGTCAATCCGTTATAACATGAAGCAATTGCATAATCTTCACCCCATTCAGACACAAATGTCTTATGGTTGGCAAAGCTTGGTTTTGCAGTTGTCAGCATGCACTTCAGACAAAGTTTTGCAAATTCATCACTTGTTACTTCTGGATCATACTTTAAAGTCAGGTTAGGTACTGCCAGCTGCATTTCTTCAGTCAATTCAAGTACCAGACGACCTGTTATAGTTTCTTTTGGCCCTAAGTCTGCATGAACAAAAGAGTCAGTCAATGTACGGTCAATGTTTGTCAAGAAAAGACCAAGGCATTTCTTAGCTTCTTTTTCATCCATTTCAAGCACAAATGGTTCAAGAAGATCATCCAGATTCCCCAGATAAACAGGGAATGATGTAATGGATGGAACATGACGATACAGAATCAGAAGATTATTGCATGCTTCCCACAAATCCTGTGGCGCTTTCAAATCCAAAAAGGCTGATCCCTGTTTCATGAATTTCATATAGTCAGGAATGATGTAACGTGGACGATATGGTACAAGGCCTTCATTCAAATCACAAAGGATACCATCTTTCATTGCCTGAAGTTCCTCTTCAGTGCGTGGTAAAGATACTGCATCTTCACTTTCTGCAAGTCTTGCCAAAGCCAGCATCATTTGATGGTAAGTCAGTGTTGTATCAGACACAATCTGATGTACTTTTGTCATGCTTATCCCTCTTTCTTCATATAAACATCTCTTGGTTTAGACCCTTGTGCAGGCCCAATGATTCCGCGATCTTCAAGAACATCAATCATTCTTGCAGCACGATTGTACCCTAATCCAAAACGTCGCTGTAAAAGCGATGTAGAGGCTTTCTGAACATCAATAACATATTCTTTGATTTCCTCATACAAAGGATCATCTTTCGCTTCCATAACAGCTGTTGCTTCATTGTTATCAACACCTTCCAAACGGATAAATGCATCCTCATAGAATGGTGCAGCCTGTGATGAAACAAATTCTGCAATGCGTCGTACTTCATCATCAGTAACATAAACACCCTGAAGACGAATTGGACTTGGTTCTCCTATAGGTAAGTATAACATATCCCCATAACCAAGCAAGCGTTCTGCTCCAACGCCATCCAGAATTGTACGTGAATCAATTCCACTTGAAACCGCAAAGGCAATACGTGATGGAATATTAGCCTTGATGATACCTGTAATAACATCTGTGCTTGGACGCTGTGTCGCAACAATCAGGTGAATACCAGCAGCGCGGGCAAGCTGAGTAATGCGCTGAATGCTCATTTCAACTTCCTTACCAGCCACTGCCATCAAATCAGCCAACTCATCAATGATGACCACAATGTATTCCATCGGCTTGAGCTTTTCATCCGGATGTTCCTTGATTTTATCGTTATATGCCGCAATATTGCGAACTCCTGTAGTAGAGAAAATTTCATAACGGCTTTCCATCATCGCAACAATCACCTTTAATGCTCGAGCTGCTTCAGCACCATCGCTGATAACCGGACCAATCAAATGCGGAATGTTGTGATATGGAGTAAATTCAACTTTCTTCGGGTCAATCAGAAGCAGACGAACTTCTTCTGGTTTTGTCCTCAACAAGAAAGATGTAATAATCGTATTCATGCAGACAGATTTCCCTGACCCTGTTGCCCCTGCAATCAAAAGATGAGGCATCTTGTCCAGATCACAATAAACTGCACGTCCCATCAAGTCTTTACCAAGAATAAACGTCAATTTTTTATCTTTCTTTTCCTGCGGGAAACTTCTTACCAGTTCCAGCATTTTAACCATCGTTGTTTCAACGTTTGGAATTTCAACACCTACTGCATTTCTGCCAGGAATTGGTGCTTCAATACGAATATCACGCGCCTGAAGTTCCATTTTCAGGTTATCAGAAATGTTATGAATGCGATTTACCTTAACCGTTGAATCTGGACGAATCTCAAACTTGGTAACAGATGGCCCAATATGCGTCGCAACAAGCTGAGCCTGAATTCCAAAGTTGGCCAGTACTTCCAGAAGTCGTTTTCCTTTTTCTGCAGCCGCCGTCTGATTGGCAGTTGACTTATTTTTAACAGAAAGTGGTTCCAATAAAGTAAATGGCGGTAAACGGTAGGCCATGCCAGGACGGTATGTTTTTACATTTCCTGTTTCGATTGCCTTTGAATTTTCTTTTGACAATGTTGAAATTGCTTCAGTTTCCAATGGTCTTTCTTCTAAAGGAGCCTGGAAATCTTCCACAATCACTTCAACAGGTTCATTGACAACAGGTTCACTGATTATCTGGTCTTCTGCTGGTGTTTCAACTGGCTTTTCATCACTGTCAATAAAGATGGATTTTTTCTTTGTTTTTGGTTTTGTTTCAGGTTCAAAGTTTTCAAATGAAGGTTCCTTCTTTGATACTTTCACCGGTTTTGCCGGCTTGACCGGTTCTTCATCCAACGTTGTAAAGAAATCATTGAATCCATTAAACAATGAAACAATCACTTCTTTTCGAATCAGAAGAATCAAAGCCAGCACAATCAGGGCACCAACAACTAAAAGAGTGCCCTCTCGCGCAAAAAGCGCACTGAACACACTGAACAGAAGTGCACCTAAAATTCCTCCCTGAACGGGAATCTGTACATCAGATTTAAAGATTTCAGCAGTGTTGGCAACATACTGTTTCAGCACATCAAATCCCTGCATCGTAGGATCAGCAGGAATTGCCGACCACAGCACCAATGCAATCAGCAGGGCTGCAAACGCTGATGTTGTGCGTAGTGAAAACGGCATTTTCGTTCTTTTGAACAGGACAAACAATGCGTAGAATACTAAAACCGCTAGAATCACAACACTGTATGTACCCGTAAGATAACGTCCTAAAGCAGATAAAAACTCACCCACAACGCCCATGCGCAAAATGCCGATCAGCGACACCACAACCAGCACCAACGCAGCAATCAAGGTCATCAGTTCATTTTCAAAAGTTTCGGCCTGTTTCTTCTTTCTTTGTTTCTTCTTAGACACAATTGTACTCCCATTCTATTTAGAGATTGATCTCAACAATCGCAGGTAAAATCATTGGTCGTTTTCCTGTTTCCTTAGCAACATAACGTGAAATCTTTTCTCTGACTTCAGAGCGCACCTGAAGATTGTCATAGCGATACCCCGCTACCGCTTCTTCAATCGTACGTTCCATAATATTTCCTATTTCTTTTACGATGTAATCAGCATCTTTCAGATAGATCACACCACGAGACTGAACATCTGGTCCTCCGATAATCTTTTTCGTACGGAAATCAACTACGACTCCAACAACGATAGCTCCATCTGTTGCCAGCGTCTCACGATCTCGTAATACCATACCGCTTAAATCCAGATTGTCCTTTCCTGCAACCATCACATCTTCAAGATGCAGAATTTCCGAAACATCTACACATTCCCCATTCACAAAACGGGCAATCTGACCATTGTCCAGCAGAACAATGCGATTTGCCTTCCAGCCCATATCCAAGGCAATATTGGCGTTGGCAATCAAATGACGATATTCACCCTTGACAGGAATAAAATATTTCGGCTTGAACAGATACATCATCATTTTAATATCTTCACTTGAAGCATGCATAGAGAACACTTTTCTGCGATCCAGTGTTACTACCTTAACATCCTCCTTGTAGATTTCATTTTCCATCTTCGCTGCTTCTTTTTCCGTTCCAGGAACAATCGGAGATGCGATAATGACAGTATCTTTCTGTCTCAATTCAAGTTTTTCATCCTCTTTCAGGGCAATCTTGAGCATCTGTTTAAACAGCTGCGCACCACTTCCGGCAACAATGATGACTACATTATCCAACTGTGTATTTTCAATCGTATTTGGCAGCTCAAGTCCTACTGGAATATGATAATAACCAAGCTTTTCAGCCATTTTCAATGTTTTTCTCTGTTCTTCATTGTAGAAAATGATTTTACGTCTATATTTGTTGGCAAGTTCAATCATTTCAATCAAACGGAACAGATTCTGTTCATAGGTAGTTACCACAATACGGCTCTGAGCACTTTCAAATGCTGGCTCGAGCCATTCAGTCACTTTATGATGAGGTGCTGTATGTCCTTGTCTTGAAGCTCCAACAGATTCAGTTAAAAGCGCAAGAACCCCCTTCTTGCCGATTTCCGCCAATGCGGTAATATCACAAGTAAATGCCTCAGAATGAACATCATAATCCACAATAAATTCACTCGTATATACAACATAACCATCTTTAGTCTCAATAGCCATTCCAAAACCATCCGCAATGGACTGAGTCATGCCAAACGTTACAATGTTGGCATCGCCAACTTTAAAACGATGACCTCTTTGAACACGATGAATTCGATATCCTTCTACACCATTTTTCTTCAATTCATCTTCAATCAAAAGTGCTGTCAAAGGTGCAGTATAGATCGGTGCATTCACCTGACGCACTAAATTAGCAATTGCTGCCATCACATCATCATGCCCATGAGTAATGAAAATCCCTTTGACACGATGCTTATTTTCAACCAGATAACGCACATCTGGAATAATCATTTCAATTCCATGCTGATCATTATCCGGGTACTTCAACCCTGCTTCAATCACGAAGATAGACTGGTCAACTTCTACAACATACATGTTCTTGCCGTCTTCATCCAGTCCTCCAAGCGCGAAAATACGTACTTGACTCATTATATTTCCTCCTGATTTTTTCTCGTCTTATTATACCTCA
>JAZRUQ010000230.1:0-1657 GCA_045652605.1 Erysipelotrichaceae bacterium | reverse complement strand
GAAAGTGTTGCGACAGTGGATGAAAAGGGGGTGGTTACTGCCGTAAAAGAAGGAAATGCAGTCATCACTGCAGAAACAGAAGATGGCTTGAAAGCAGAATGCCAAGTAGAGGTAATCGCAGATGAAAATGATCCATCTGGTCCTCTGCAGCCTTCAAATCCATCATCACCTTCTTTGGACGCAGAAGCTCCAAATACATCAGATGCATTGAATCTCATGGGATGGAAAGTGACTTCAGGTATATCCTTGGTATTGCTTGCAGCATTGATTCTGATGAAAAGAAGAATGCAGAGTACGCATTAAAGAAAATATACAAGATGCCCTATGACTACATAGGGCATCTTTCATAAAAATCTTGTCTTCTTCTTTCATTTTGATATAATAAATGCATGCCGCATTGGTATAGTGGTAACACACATCCATGGTAAGGATGAGCGGGCAGTTCAATTCTGCCATGCGGCACCAGTTCAAACGTAAAGCCTCGTTAAGAGGCTTTTTTCATGTGTTTTGAAATGTTGATTAGTGTCACAACTAAAGCTGTCATCATCAATAAACATGGCCAAAGCAGAAGACCATAAGCTGCACCGATACCATGATTGACATAGAGGCCTTGGTCATAATAGATAAGTGCCCATGCAAAATCAATGAAGATTTCATCATCTAATAATCCTAACAGAATCGTTTTGATGTGATTGCGGTTCTCTTTGATGAACAGACAGCCACAATAGTAAACAACTGCACAAACAAACCAGTAAATCAGCATTAACTCGGCACCATGAACATGAGATAAAGAGTAAATGGAAGTAATCACGATTTCATCTCCTTTTCTAGAGTACAAAAAAGGTTGTTTCAATTTTAATTTTATATCATCAATTTGTTTAATCTATGAATTCATCAGGTGTGATTAAGACAGCACGGCATGGAGAACCATCGGATCCTTCAAGGGCAAGCGGCAGGGCATTGAGCCAATATTTACCTGTAGGAACATGAGATAAACGGATGTTTTCAAGCAGAGTGATTTCTTTATTTAACAGGGCAAGATGAACTGTCATGGGAGCATTCACTGGACCTACACTGCAGGATTCATTGCCAACTAAAATCAGATGAGCATCTGCAAAGACTTCAGCAGCTTCTAAGGTTACCACAGCATCGCCTTTAATCAATAGACGTCTGGTGTTATGAGCTTGAATCAGGAGGTTTAAAGCATCTTCTTTAGTGATGTTACCTTGATGTTCAACGACATAAGACCAGCCCATAAAGGACTCTAAAGGCATCTGATCAATGGATTTTCCGTCTTTGACGAAATGATTGGGAGCATCCACATGAGTGCCATTGTGTGCACACATTGAAAAGCAAGTGAGGTTGTATTGATCACCTGCATACATGTCTTTGACCTTATAATGACTTGCATTCGGGTGAGTTGGATAATTTTCACTGGCAAACACTTTCTGTGAAATATCAAAAATCATAAGGGAGCCTCCATTTTTGTCATTATATCATAAAAAAGACGCGTTAAGTGTCTTATGCATGTGCTTGTAAGAGGGTGTGTTTCTCGTTATCGATGAACATAGAGTCTTGATGGTGTTTCTTCGCCATCACCCTGAGCCAGGCAATAGAATTCAAAACCATAGCGCTCATAAAAACCGGTATGGTCGGT
>JAZRUQ010000229.1:0-9498 GCA_045652605.1 Erysipelotrichaceae bacterium | reverse complement strand
CGTATTAGGGTCAAGGACATGGGATGTTCTGATTCAGAAATTTAAGGAACTGGATACTCCAAATCCTGAGGTTAACAGAACAGGATATACATTGCGCATCGGTTCTGTAGGACTGGGTGTACAGAAAATACAGATGTATCTTAATCGTCTGAATGTGCCATCACCAAATCTGACTGTGGATGGCAATTATGGTCAGCGTACTGCAAATGCAGTGCGTGTATTCCAGGCTGCAAGTGGGTTAAGTGCTGATGGTGTGGTTGGAAACAACACCTGGGATAAAATCATTCAGGCTTTATAAGAAGGAGGACAGCCTCCTTCTTTCATGTTAAAATAGAATTATGAAAGAAAATCTTGTTTATATGCTGCGTTGCAGCAATCATCATTATTATACCGGATGGACCAATGATTTCATTAAACGCATGAAAGCCCACCAGAATGGAACAGCTGCCCATTATACACGTGCATTTGTACCTAAAGCTGTCGTTTATGTAGAAATTTTTGAAACCAGAAGTGAAGCGATGCGCAGGGAAGTTCAGATTAAAAAGATGAGCCGCATTCAAAAAGAAGCAATGATTCATGAACATGAAACAGTCACATCTGCATTTTTAAAGGAACATCCATTTCAGTTTGAATAAGAAAAAGGACTTTTGATAAGTCCTTTTATTTTAAGATTGCCTGAATAGCGATACAGCCTGGTCCACCCTGAGTGATGAATGCACAAGACAGATAAACGACTTCAGTTTCAGTCTGAGGGAATGCTTCCTGAACCTGTTTTCTTACTTTTTCTGCGCCTTCTTCAACACCTGCATGAGAAATTGTAATCAGGTAGTTTTCGTTGACACCCATTTCCTTGAACTGGCTGATGGCTTCTTCTACTGCTTTTTTCATTGTGCGTTTAATGCCTGCAGATTCAAGGCGTTTGCCATCTGGAGTCTGTGTCATGACAGGTACGATTTTAATCAGACCTGCGATTTTAGCAGCTAAAGGAGTCAGGCGTCCACCGCGACTGAGGAAATCAAAGTCGCTAGGAATCAGGAAGGATTTGTGGTTTTCGCTCAGATGATTCATTTCATCAATAATTTGCTGAGTTGTTGCGCCTTCCTTCTGCATCTTGAGGGCTTTGTTGACCATGTAACGATGTGGTCCGCACAATGTCTTTGTGTTGATGACATGAATGCGTTCGTTGTTGTCAACACTATTTCTGGCACCCACTGCACTCTGATAAGTTCCACTGAGTCCATCTGCCATGGAAATGACAATCATTTCATCCTCTGTGTTTTCGAAGACTTCCATTGTTTCACCAACTGCTGGCTGTGAAGATGTTGGTACATGTCCCTGGCGAACGATTTCAATGAATTCATCTGGCTGAATTTCTACGTATTCTTTGTATGTCTTGCCATTGACAGTAACGCTTAATGGTAAAACTGTCAGATTTATTTCTTTTCCTTGCGCAGGAGAATAAAGGGTTGATGTATCAGTAATAATTTTCATAGGAATCTCCGTTTCTATTTGATATAAACTTTACATCTTTAGTATATCTGCTAAGAAAGATGAGTTCAAGGAGTTTTGAAAACTTGATGTGGAAACTGGTTTCTATCGTGTGTCATGACTTTACGTTGATGCTTAAAATTGATAAAATATTCAGTAGGATATGACTCTTTAAAGAGTCGGGGTGAACATATGAATGAACATTTGATGGATGTCAACAAAGGCCGTAATTTAACGATGCTGATGGATTATTATGAGCTGACTATGGCCAATGGATACTACAAACTTGGATTGAAAGATCAGTGGGTTTGTTTTGATGTGTTTTTTAGAAAGGTTCCTGAAAGCGGAGGGTATGTGATTGCTGCTGGTCTGGAATCCATTATCTCATATATTAAGGGAATGCACTTCAGTGCAGAAGATATTGATTATCTGAGAAGTAAAGGGATTTTTGATGAAGGTTTCCTTGAATATTTAGCTGATTTCAAGTTTACTGGAGATCTGGATGCAGTCAAGGAAGGGACTCCAGTGTATCCAAATACACCTGTGATTACAGTATGTGCACCACTTTGTGAAGCACAGCTGATTGAAACAATGTTATTGCTGTCTTTTAATCATCAGTCATTGATTGCGACAAAGACTAATCGCATTGTGCGTGCAGCAGGTGATCGAACTGTTATGGAATTTGGTGCTCGTCGTGCTCATGGGTATGATGCTGCAATTTTAGGTGCTCGAGCTGCTGCCATCGGTGGTGCCAAACTGACTGCTACTGCAATTGCAGATGAACTGTTTGGTTTCCCTGCAGTAGGGACAATGGCTCATTCATGGATTCAGTTCTTTGATTCTGACTATGAAGCATTCAAGGCTTACGCAACGATTTATCCAAACAATTCAACATTCCTGCTGGATACATTCAATGTACTGGAAAGCGGTCTTCCTGCAGCAATTCGTGTTGCTAAGGAAATTATTGAACCTCAGGGTTATCGTCTGAAAGGTGTGCGCCTGGACAGTGGTGACTTGGCTTATCTTTCCAAGAAAGTGCGCAAAGCACTGGATGCAGCAGGTATGGAAGATACACAGATTGTTGTATCCAACAGCATTGATGAAGGTCTGATTCAGGCGTTGAATATTCAGGGAGCTCGTATTGATTCCTTTGGTGTAGGTGAGCGTCTGATTACATCAAAATCAGAACCTGTTTTTGGTGGTGTCTATAAACTGGCTGCGGTTGAAAATCCTGAAACAGGTGAATTTGAGCCTCGTATCAAGATTTCTGAAAACGTAGAAAAAATCATTAATCCTGGCCGCAAGAAACTGTTTAGAGTTTATGATGAAAATCATTTATCAAAATATGATGTAGTTGCACTTCATGATGAAGTTCTTCTGTCAGGTGTATCTGAAGTGGTTGATCCGAATAAATCATGGAAGACCTATCGTGTTGAAGAAGAAACAATTGAAGAGATGCTGGTTCCGATTTTCAGAAAAGGGGAACTGGTGTATGAAGTTCCAACTTTGAATGAAATTATTGAATACAGCAAGGTTCAGCAGAGTTATATCATGGAAGAAGAAAAGCGTTTCAACTATCCTCATCGTCATTATGTGGATTTGTCAAAGAAACTGCATGAACTCAAGATCAAGATGTTGAAAGAAGCAGAAGGTCAAAGAAGATAAAAACAGGAGGTTTTAATGATGAAACTGAAAACTGTAATTGGTCAGTGTGCAGTGGAAGCTGGACATCTGAATGTGAACTTTAATCAGATGAAAGAGATGATTGAACAGGCTGAAAATGCAGCTGCGGATTTGATTGTCTTTCCTGAGCTTGTGTTAAGTGGGATATGTGTCGGTGATAAATGGGAAGCAAAGGAATTTATTGATGATCTGTATTCTTATAATCAGAAAATTGCTGCAATGAGCACTGATTTGATGATTGTCTGGTCCAATGTGCTCAAGGAAGAAGATAAACTGTACAATGCAGTGTACTGTGCAGTGAATGGTGATATCGTTTATACACAGACAAAACGTGTATTAAAGAGTACAAATACTTCCAGTGAACATCGTTTCTTCAGTGTGAAGGAAGATGCTTCAACAGTAGAATACAAGGGCGTACAGCTTGGTTTTGTGATGGCTGATGAAATTCATCATGCTGATCTGATTCCTTCATGTGATGTCCTGATTCACATTGAATCAAAGCCTTGGACGCTGGATGATGAAGGCCTTTATGATGCTGTGATGAAACAGCTGAATTATCCATATGTTGTACATGTGAATGCTGCAGGTATGCAGAACACAGGAAAGAATGTGTTGATGTTTGATGGTGGAAGTGCAGTTTATCAAATGGGTAAGGCAACTCATCATTTAACTGATGGTTTTGAATCAGAATGTGCAGTAATTGAAGATTCTTTTGATCATCGCATTGAACATAAACTGATGAATTGTCTGGTTCACTCAGTTCGTGAATTTGATCGTCAGACGCTGCCATACAAACCTAAATGGATTATTGGACTCTCTGGTGGTCTTGATTCAAGTGTGACTGCAGCTCTGCTTTCAATGGCTGTTGGTGCAGATCGTATTGTAGGTTATAATCTGGCAACACGCTACAACAGTGAAAACACCAAAGACAATGCCTCGAATCTGGCAAATGCTTTGGGGATTGAACTGAGAAACGGCTATATTTCTGAAGTGGTTGAGGCAAGTGTGCGCACGGCTGAAATTTATGGGTATAAAGAAGAAAACATGGCAACACTGGTGCATGAAAACATTCAGGCACGTGTTCGTGGACATATGTTGAGTACATTTGCTCAGATTGAAAACGGTGTTATCATGAACAATGGCAACAAGATTGAAGTTGCCCTGGGTTATGCAACGATGTATGGGGACAGCATTGGTGCAATTGGTCCAATTGGAGATTTGACAAAAGTACAGCTGTTTGATCTCTCTCATGAAATCAATGCTTATCTAGGCTGTGAAGTTGTTCCTGAGCGTCTGCTTCCTGTGGTCAATGATGAATCATTGACTTGGGAAATGGCTCCATCAGCAGAACTGCGAGAAGCTCAGTATGACCCGATGAAATGGTTCTATCATGACTGGTTGATTGATCAGCTGACAGGGGATGTCAGCGCTGAGGATATCATGGAAGATTATCTTTCAGGCAAATTGATGAATTCATCCATGGGCAGATGGCTGAAATACTATCATCTGGACAATGGTAAAAACTTCATCGAGGACTTGGAATGGGTGCTGCGTCAGATGCGTGTTTCCATTTTTAAGAGAGTGCAGAGTGTGCCGGTTGTGATGGTCAGCAAGCGTGCGTATGGAACCAACACTCAGGAAGTACAGGGAATCTTTGATGTTTCCGAACGCTACGCCAAGCTGAAAGAAGCCATTTTAAGAGGCTGATATGAAAGAAAAAATATTGAATTACATTGAGCAGCATCGTGAACAGATCATTTCTGATGCGATGCTGCTGGTAAAAACAGAAGCACCAAGTTCAGATATTGAAGGTCTATCTGAAGTACGCAAGGTGTTAAAACAGCTGATTGCAGATCGTACAGGAGCTGTTCCAGAAGAAATTGAGGTGGACTCTGGTCGTCATGTGCTGTATCTTCCGTCAGATCAGAAATCGATTGTGCTGATGGGGCATTATGATACAGTGCATCCAGTTGGCAAACTGCCTGTTGTACTGGAAGAAAACACATTAAAAGGTCCTGGTGTTCTGGATATGAAGATGGGACTTGTCATGGGTATCTGGCTTTATAAAATGATGAAGGACTTCAAGATTGATTGTCCAGTCAGTCTTTTGTTTAATGGCGATGAAGAAATCGGAAGTCGTGATTCGAAACATATTCTGGTACAGAAAGCATCGAATGCCAGATGTGCGTTGATTTTAGAGCCTGCAGTTGAAAATGGTGATTTGAAGACAGGCCGTAAAGGTGCGATGTCATGTGTGATTCAAATGCACGGCAAAGCATCTCATGCCGGAAACAATCCTCTGGCAGGTATCAATGCGATTGAAGAAATGGCACATCATGTGATTGCACTGCAGAAACTTAATGATCATGAAGCAGGTACAACAGTCAATGTCGGTAAGATTTCCGGTGGTACTGTCAGCAATGTGGTTCCTGATTTATGTGAAATTACAGTGGATCTGCGTTATAAGACATTAAGTGAAAAACAGCGAATCGCAAAAGCAATTGAAGACATTGAACTGGTTCATCCAAAAGTGATTCGCAAGCTTTCCTTCAGTGATGGAAGCGATCCAATGGAACAGACACCGCAGAACATCATGCTTTATGAACAGATGAAAGAATGTGCATCAAGTTTTGGGATTGAACTGAATCATCAGTTTGTCGGAGGTGCATCGGATGGGAATCGTATTTCCTGTTTAGGTCTGCCTATTTTAGATGGCATGGGTGCTGTCGGTAAAGGTATTCATGCGTTGGATGAACAGATTGATTTGAATAAAACCTTTGAAAAACTGGCGGTCAATGCTTTATTTCTAGCTTGTATGAAATAAAAAGAGAACCTGAATGCATGAATTCAGGTTTTTATGTTTTTAAGAGACGTTTTGATTGCTTAAAAAATAGAAAGGAAGTATACTTAAGAAAGAGGAAGTCTATGATTTTTATCACGCTTTTCTTCAGGAAAATCAGGTTGTTTCTGTTTGATAAAATAGAAAGAAAATAACAAAATAACCTGATGAAGAAAGGCAATAGACGAAAAGGGAGGAACATGAAAATGTACGAGTTCGAATATGTGAACAAACTGAATGACTTGATGGCAAAAGCTTTGGAAGTCAACGAAGAAAACATCAAAATGCTGGCTCGCAAGTTTGCAGACAACATCAAAAATGACAAAATTATCCACACTTTTGGTACAGGTCATTCTCATATGATCGGTATTGAGCTGTTTGCACGTGCTGGTGGTCTGGGTAACGTCAATGCAATTCTGGATCCAGATACTCTGACTTCAAATGGCGCACAGAGAAGTGGTGCTTTGGAAAAGCTGCCTGGTCTGGCTGACATTATTTATGATAGCTATAAGATTGAAAAGGGCGATATCATGATTATTACTTCCAACTCTGGACGTAATGCAGTTCCAATTGAAATGGCTGCACGCTGCCAGAAGGAAGGTGTATACTGCATCGCTTTGACTAACCTGGCTCAGTCTAAGGCAACAACTTCACGTCATCCAAGCGGAAAGAAACTGTATGAATATGCAGACTGCATTCTGGATAACTGCGTACCATCTGGTGATGCACTGCTGAACATCAATGGTGTATTGACAGGTCCTGGTTCTTCTATCGTCAGCATGTACCTGCTGAACATCATCGTATCAGAAGCTCTGAAGATCTGTGCTGAAGAAGGAATTAAGGCTCCAGTATTCCAGTCTCAGAACGTTGATGGATTCGATAATGACGCAATCTACAACAAATACGACGGTCGTGTTAAGTGGTACTAATTTAAGTCTTTGGATTTAAATTTGAAGTGAGGAAAAAATTGTGGCAGATGTAAAAAGAAAGTTCGTTGATCTTGTGCTGCAGAAGATTGATGAAAATTATGACATGCAGCATGAAAAAATCACAAAAGTAGCTCATATGTTCGGTGAATGCATGCAAAATGGCGGTGTTGTTCAGCTGTTTGGACATAAGCTGGCTGAAGAATTCGTAAACGAATTGAATTTCCGTGCTGGTGGAATCGTTCCTTTCCATGCGATTAAGGCAAAAGATTCTGCACTGCGTGGTTTGCTGGATAAATCACTGGCACAGGGTGAATTCTTGAATCATCCTGAAGTTCTGGATACAATCCTGAGTCCATACATTCTGGATGACCGTGATATGTACTGCCTGATTTCTCTGGGCGGCAATGAACCATTCGTTCTGGAACTGGCTAAGCGTGTCAAGGCAAATGGTCAGAAGCTGGTTGTTGTGACAAACATGGCAACATATAAGAAGTCTGGTGGAACTCTGCTGGATTATGCTGATGAATATCTGGATTTCGGTTCTGAAGATCCTGATCTGGCTGTAGAAATCAATGGTGCATTCTATGGACAGTGGGGTACTACAATTGGTGCAGTTGTAGCTCAGCAGATCACAGCTGAATTGTACAACTACTTTATGGAAAAAGAAGGAGCAGCTCCAGTGCTTCTGTCTGCAAACCTGAATGGTTCAGATAAACACAACAATGATCTGGTTGTTAAATATGGTGGAAAGAGGATTCGCTAATGGTTAACGCTAAAGTATTTAAAGATGAAGTAAAAAAGCTGATTGAGAAGATTTATGAAACTCAGGCAGCCAATATTGATGCAACAGCTGAAATCATGACAAATGCCATCAAAAAGGGTGGAGTCATTCATATTTATGGTTCAGGTCATTCTGTAGGTCTGGGTATTGATATTACAGATCGTCCTGGATGTCTGGTGCCAATTCATATCATGGAAATGACTGACTTTGTGTACTATGGCGGTGTTTCAGTTGAAGAATTTACAGATAAGGTCAATATCTTTGAAAGAAGACCTGGTATGGCTGAAAAGCTGTTCAATCTGTATGATCTGAATGAAAATGATGTATTCGTTGTCATTTCAAACTCTGGTATCAACGGTATCGTTATTGATGTAGCTGATCTGGCTAGACAGCGTGGTCATAAAGTGATTACAATCACTTCTATGACTCATACACTGGCTGAAGGTTCTCGTCATCCAAGCGGCAAGAAGCTGTATGAATTTGCAGATGTTGTAATTGATAACTGTGGTCCTCATGGTGATGCTCTGCTGGAAACAGGAAGCATTGAAAAGGTAACTGCTGTATCTTCTATCGCAAACAACGTCATCGCTCATTCACTGGCACTGCAGATTATTGAAAATCTGACAAACGAAGGTGTTGAAGCTCCAGTTCTGACTGGTGATGCAGAAAAAGATGCTGCATTGAAGGCACGTTACGCTGGACGTATTTAAGATAAAAAGTAAAGGAGATCAGAAATGATCTCTTTTCTTTTTGTTTAAGCATAAATTGACAGACAGAAAATAGGGATTCATTAGATGCCCTGTTTTTTTTATTTAAAAGTGATAAACTGCATACAATTCATGCTTTTTACATCTTATTTCAGTGGTTTAAATTCCAGTTTTTGACAAAATGTGAAAGAATTAGCAAAAAGATGATTAAATGTGTTGAAATCGTGAAAAAGCATGGTATACTAGTCATTGCCCTGATTATAAGGGAAGGAAAAAAAGGAGAAAAAAGAAATGAAAAAGTTTGCTAAGGTGCTTCTGGCAGCTATGCTCATGATGACTATGGTTGCATGCGGAAGCAAAGACGAAGCATTCAAGGGTGGTAACTTCTCTGGTACTGCTAAAGGTTTCGGCGGTGATGTAACTGTTGAACTGACTCTGGATGCTAACAAGACTATCACTGCTATCAACACTACTTCTTCAGAAACTGATGGTATCGGTGAAACTGCAATTGATGTACTGACTGAAAAAGTTCTGAACACAAATTCACTGGAACTTGAAGCTGTATCTGGTGCTACTATCTCTTCTGAAGCTTTCGTAGCTGCTGCTACAGCTGCTCTGGAAGCTGCTGGTCTGACTGCTGCTGATCTGGTTGCTAAGGAAAACGAATCAGCTGGAAATCAGACTCTGGAAGCTGACGTTGTTGTAATCGGTGCTGGTGGAGCTGGTATGACTGCTGCTATCACTGCTGCACAGGCTGGTAAGAGCGTAATCATCGTTGAATCTGCTGCAATCACTGGTGGTAACACATCACGTGCAACAGGTGGTATGAACGCTGCTGCTACTTCTGTACAGGTAACTTATGAATTCGCTCAGGAAGCTAAGCTGCTGGCTGGTATCGAAAAGGCTAAGGCTTACCCTGAACTGGCTGATCTGGTTGCTACTGTTGAAAAGCAGTATGAAGACTGGAAAGCAAATCCAGAAGGATACTTCGATACTCCTGAACTGTTCGTTCTGGATACTATGGTTGGTGGATACTGCAAGAACAACGTTGAACTGGTAACTACACTGGCT
>JAZRUQ010000228.1:0-6916 GCA_045652605.1 Erysipelotrichaceae bacterium | reverse complement strand
TCGTATGCATAAGTCCAGACGGGCAAGCTTCAACAGGTCCCTTCACTTCTATGTTTCACTGGAAAATGAAAAAACCTCACTTAAAAATGAAAATGACCTATTTTCAGGTCATTTGTTTAGAATTCTCTTGTAGTTTTCTTTGTCTGTGTCTCCTTCTGTTGAGATGCAGACGATAATCGAGTCTTCGTTGAGTTGAAGTGCTTCTTTTAGCGCTTTGTGTTTCGGATTGGATAGTATTTCTGTGACAAATCCAATGGTTGCTGCACCGCTTTCGCCAGAAATGATGACTGGATCATTGCCGAGTGGGAGTCCCAATGTACGCATGCCCAGCTCAGCGTAATCATCACTCATTGAAACGAAGTGATCAGCGTGATCGTGCAGAACATTCCATCCGATTGTGCACGGTTCTCCACAGGCTAGTCCTGCCATGATGGTATCCAGATCACCGCCAACTGTATGAATCTTGCCGTCATTGGCTTCTGCAGTTTTGTAGATGCAATCTGCTTTATCTGGTTCAACAATGGTGATGATAGGACGATTGTCTTTGTAGTAGTCCGCAAAGAATCCTGTTACAGCTCCTGCCAATGCACCAACACCAGCCTGCAGAAACAAATGGGTTGGTTTGATTGTGTCCAGTTCTTCAACAATTTCAAGTGCCATTGTGGTATAACCCTGCATAATCCATGCAGGGATTTTTTCGTAGCCTTCCCATGCAGTATCCTGTACCATGATCCAGCCATTTTCACTGGCATGTTTATTGGCTAAACGTACTGCGTCATCATAATTGAACTCAGTAATCGATGCATCTGAACCCAGTGCTTTGATGTTGTCAAGACGTTCTTGTGCACTGCCTTTTGGCATGTAGACAACGCTGTGCTGTTTTAAACGATTGGCAGTCCAGGCTACACCACGGCCGTGATTGCCATCGGTTGCGGTAATAAACGTCATCTGTCCCAGTTTTTCTTTCAGTTCAGGGCTTGTGAGTGTTTTGTAATTGAACTGGTCTTCATTTAAACCTGCGGTATCTTGAATATATCGTCCAATGGCATAGCTTCCACCAAGTACTTTAAATGCATTCAGTCCAAAACGATAACTCTCATCTTTAACAAAGATTTTGTTTACATTCAGTTTTTTGGATAATTCGCTGAGTTCTACCAAGGGTGTTTTAGTGTATTCTGGAAAACTCTGATGAAATTTTCTTGCCTGTTCAGCCTGTTTCAGCCCGAAGTTTTCGGATGATGGATGAACTTTTTTAACATGTTGAAAATGAACAGATTTAATCATAAATTTAACCTCTTTTTATGACACTATTATACAGCATAATCCGAAAAACGCATATGTCTTTACAGGATAAGTTAGCTTTGGTAAACTTTATATAAAGGAGGGAGAAAGGATGAAAAAAAGAATACTTTTCCTAATTGTTTTAGTGCTTCTATTTGCAGGATGTGCCAAAAAGAAAGAAACACCTGCAGAAATCATGAAAAAAGTGGATCAAAATACTGAGACGGCAGATTATTATGAAGTTTCCATTGATGGGAAGGTATCGATGGATTACGATGATACAGCTTTGACTATTCCTTTTGATATCGCTGTGAAAATGGATGATTGCGGTGACCTTTCTAAAATGACAATGGAGATTGATTGGTGGCTTAAGTTTTTGGGCGAGGAGATGCAGCTTAAGTTCTATTATCAAAATGGCATGTTTTATATAGATGATGGTACGACCCGCAGTGCAGTAGAATTTGATTTGCAGGCATTTGATTTGTTGGAATCACTGGCAGCAGAAGAGGTGGATTATTCAAACTATGATCAGACAATGACGGTTGTAGAAACAGACGATGGATTTGTGCTGGAAAGCACAGCTCAAGCTGACGAAGTTAATGAATTAATGAAAACTCTTTTCTCCTCGGAGTGGATGAGTGCATTGTCGACGGATTTTGATGTACAGATTGAATCAGCTGTATCTCAGTGGCATATCTCATCGGATTACCGCATCATAAGCCAAGACTATCAGGTGGGAATGAAAATGGAAAATGATGGCAAGCTTATCGATGTGAATGTTGTATATAGCATAACAGAAAAGAATCATGCAGAACCGATAGTAAAACTTCCAGACTTATCTGGATGGAGTTATAGAAAGATAGCTTGTCAGGTGGATACAGAAGAAACAACAATGGTTGTTGTTCTTGAGGCAGAAGGTGAAGAAGTGTCATTGTTTGGTGTCAGTTATTTCTTCTATTATGATGCCTATGGGCTGACGACCAAAAAACAGAAGGAAGATCTCGCGAATTATGTTAAGCTGATGTATGCTGAGCTTCAGGGTGTTGGGATTAATGTTGTAGTTCAGGATGATCTTGAAGATCATTTGGTGGTGTCTTTGTCGGTGGATTATCCGAATGCAAGCGAGGAGGCTTTGACTGCTGTGGGTGTTGAGGGAGGATTGACTTATTCAGAACTTCTCGGATACACACAGGGGATGGAGTGTTCAAATTACGAATAATATCTTGAATGATGAGGCTAAACCGAATACAATAAATTTGTTGAGGAGGACTCAAAATGAAAAGATTTATTAGTTTATTGATCGTTGGACTGCTTATAATCAGTGGTTGTGCTAAAAAAGATGAAGAAAAGAAAGCAGTCTGTCGTATCACAAATGAAGGAATCAGTGATGAGATGACAATTGAAGCATTGAATGATACAGTGATGACTTCAAAGTCTGTGATGAAAGTTCCTTTTTCGTTGTATGGCTTGACGACAGAGGATGAAAAAGCACAGTTTTCAGAACAGATGATGGCTGAATTTACAGAGGTTGATGGGATTAAAATTGCTTCTGAATCAACTGCAGATGAGTTTGTTCTGATTTTGGAAGTTGATTATTCAGTGGTTGCGTTTGAGAGTCTGCTTAAGCTGGGGATGATGAATGAAAACGATATGGATGTGGAAATCATCTCATTTGAAAAGACTATTGAAGGATTGAAAACATCGGGATATACATGTGAATAGAGAAACAGAGAAATCTGTTTCTTTTTCTTTTTTGGATGTGTATAATAAAAGTGTTTTTAACAAACATGTCAGTCGCAGCTCCCTGACATTAATCAAAACAAGAAAGGAATCACTTTTAAAATGAAAAACAACAAGCTGAGACGTATGGTCTTTGCGGCGATGATTGCGGCGATGTATGCTGCACTTACGCTGATGCTCTCACCAATTTCCTTTGGGAACATCCAGATACGCATGTCGGAGGCAATGGTGCTGCTTCCTGTGCTATTTGCTTCTTCTGTACCAGGTGTTACATTAGGGTGTTTCATGGCTAATCTGATTGGTGCCATGATGGGCTTGAATATTCTGGGATATCTAGATTGCGTGGTTGGAACTTTGGCAACCTTATTGGCTGCAGTGTTGTCCAGAAAGTTTGCAGGCATTCGATTTAAGAATATACCGTGGTTATCTGTGCTGATGCCGGTTCTGTTCAATGGTGTGATCATTGGTGCAGAACTTGCCTATGCTTTGATGCCTGAGGCAATGCTGACAGGATTTGTCATTTTTGGGTTTGAGGTAGCGTTTGGTGAACTGCTTGCGGTCGGTGTGTTTGGTATCCCGCTGGTCAAGGCGTTTGAAAGAGCGAAAATCAAAGAAAGATTTAATCTGTAGGAAGACGAGAAATCGTCTTCTTTTTTTGATGTGCAATTGACAAAAAAAGAATAATATGATAAATAAGAATTGTAAGATATCTGTGTGGAGGTGATGACAATGGATAGGATAATTCATCATCATAAGGAAGGAGAAAATCATATGAACAAAGAAAAAGTCATCATTTTATTAAAAGAACTTCTGGATGAAGTTAAAATGCAGCCTCATTATGGTGTGTTAAGTGGTTTCGGTATTTCGATGGGAACTTGGAATGCAGGCAAGACGCTGAAAAAGCTTGAACAGCATTTTCTGTCTGTGGAAGCTGAAGTCAAGGCATTGAATCTGGATGAATCACAGATCAGTTCAGATCTGAAACGTTTTATGGACCATAATCTTTACTATGATGTTACCCGTCAGAAATTAGGAAAAGTAAAAAGGGATTTGAAGAAGATTATTGCTGAACTGGAGGGGTGAAGGTGAAAAAACGTTGGATTGCTCTGATTGCAGGAATTGTACTGCTGGTGATAGGGTTGATGAATGCTGAAGGGGCCAATAAGACTTTCTACTCCAAGGTTGTTGTGATTGACGGGCAGAGAATTGAATTGCCGATGAAAGTCAGCGATTTTGTTGAGTTAACCGAGGCAGATCTGGTAATCAATGAAACAGCTGTGTTGAAACCGAAGGATTATGTAACAGTCGGTGCAGGAGGTTTTGGCGTTGGTATCTATAATGATTCGAAAGAGTCAAAGGGTTTTATGGAGTGTCAGGTTCTTGGGATTTCTCAGAATATGGCCCAGGTAAAATCTGGTGCAGAAGCCATTATCTTTCCTGATGGATTTAATGTGGGGCTTCAGATTGAGAAGGAATCATTTATGCTGCATCCTCAGGCCAGTGGTACAAGCATTAAAGGGAATGTAGGGATTACTGAAGATGAAACTGCAACGACGATGATTGTGCACATTGGCAAGCGCTGGATTGATTTTGGTGCAGACTGGAAAGCTGCATCTGAACGAGTAATTTTTCCGGTGCGTATCGTTGTAGAAAACAATGTGATTACACAGATTGAAATGGTTTTTGTGGATACAAATTAAGGATAAAACTGGACGAAGCGGATGCTTCGTCTTTTTCTTTTTGTTTTGGTGAATGTTATGATATAATAATTTAGATTAAAGGTGGTGTTTTTGTTATGCGCAAAAGCTGGTTTATTACATTTGAAGGGCCTGATGGAAGCGGGAAGACAACGGTTTCCAATATGGTCTATGATCGTCTTTTAAAAGAGGGTTATGATGTGATTCTGACTCGTGAGCCAGGTGGTATTGAGATTGCAGAACAGATTCGTAAAGTGATTCTGGATCCTGCCAATACTGCAATGGATGATCGTACTGAAGCGTTGCTTTATGCGGCAAGCAGAAGACAGCACCTGGTGGAAAAAGTGTTTCCAGCGCTTGAAGCAGGCAAGATTGTGCTTTGTGACCGTTTCCTGGACAGTTCTTTGGCATATCAGGGGGCAGGTCGCTGCTTAGGTATGGATGAAGTGCTGAAGATCAATCAGTTTGCGATTGATGAGTGCATGCCGGATAAGACATTGTATCTGGATCTGGATGCTGAAGCAGGTCTGGCTCGTATTCAAAGCCGTAAGTTCAAAGACCGTCTGGACCAGGAAAGCATTGATTTCCACTATAAAGTGGTCAATGGTTATAAGGAAGTTGTTGAACGCTTTAAAGATCGCATGATTGTGATTGATGCATCTCAGTGTGCTGAAAAAGTAGCTGAAGATGCTTATCAGCGTATATTGGAGATACTTCATGATTAATCGTTTGAAACAGGAACAGCCAGTGGTCTATCAGACCCTGAAAAACTGTCTTGAACATGATCGTCTTTCGCATGCCTTGCTGTTTGCAGGGCCTAAAGGCACACCGAAATTGGAGACTGCATTGCTGGTGGCGCAGAGTCTGTTCTGTGATGATGCTCATCCTTTCGGATGTGGTCAATGTGCAGTGTGTCAGCGTACGGAAAGAAAAGAATATACTGATTTAATAATTCTGGATGGTTCTTCCAAGTCGATTAAAAAAGAAGAAATTCTGGATCTTCAGGAACAGTTTTCAAAGACTGCACTGGAAAAGAGCGGGCGCAAGATGTACATCATCAATGCGGCTGAAAATGCAACGACAGAAGCTTTAAACAGCCTGTTGAAGTTTCTGGAAGAGCCGATGAGTGCAGATGTAACCGCCGTGCTGATTGTAGAGAGCACAGATCGTCTTTTGCCGACGATTGTATCGCGTTGCCAGATTCTGCCGTTTCGACCAGTTGATCGTACACAGTGTGCACAGCAGGCTCGTTTAAAGGGTGTTTCTTCAACGGATGCGTGGATTATTTCCCATTTTGTCAAAGATCCTGATGCAGTTTTAAAGGTCAGTGAAACAGAGACCTATCAGAAGGCTTATGCAGGTGTTGATTTGTTTCTTGACAACCTCACTGATTTATCCAGATGTATGGTTGAGTTGTCGACCGATGTATTTGGATCAAAGAGTGATGCGAAAGAAACGCTGGGTTATTTTATTGATATACTGACTTCCTTTTTTGAAGAAATGGCTTGTCAGATGCGGGATGCTCCTTTGCACCTGATTAAAAAAGCAGAGAAAATTGAGGCAAGAGGTCTGGATCTGGCACAGATTCAGATTATCCTGCTGGAAACAAAAGACAAGTTGAACAGACCTTATAATCTGACACTTGTCAGTGATCAGATGATGATCCGACTCATGGAGGTGATTGGATGAGTGAACAACAGATGGAATTTAAATACGCGGTGTCTGTAAGATTCCAGAATTCGCGTAAACCATATACATTTGGATGCAATGATGAAACTGTCGCTTATGGTGATTTTGTCGTTGTAGAAACAGTTCGTGGTCTTGAGCTGGGTGAAGTGGTTTCTTCTTTGGCAGATGCATCGCTTTTAAAGACCAGCACACCATTGAAACCAGTTGTGCGCAAGGCTGAATATGAAGATAAACAGGCTGCAAAAGACAACAAGGTTGCCGCAAAAGAAGCACTGGAACAATGCAATGCCTGCATTGAAAAGCTGAAACTGGACATGAATTTAATCAGTGCAGAATATACACTGGATCGTTCAAAGATTGTCTTTGTCTATGTATCAGAAAATCGTGTTGACTTCCGTGAACTTTTGAAGGAGCTGGCTGCGATTTTCCATTGTCGAATTGAACTGCGTCAGATTGGACCTAGAGACAAGGCAAAACTGGTGGGGGGACTTGGTTCATGCGGTATGGAA
>JAZRUQ010000227.1:0-3944 GCA_045652605.1 Erysipelotrichaceae bacterium | reverse complement strand
AAAACTCGTCTTTCTAGAAGACATAAAGAAAAACTGGCACTTTCTTTTGTGGAAGAAATTGAAGCAGATGATCCTGCAGATGTAGATGAAGTTGTACGTACAAAGCGTGTTCATGCTGCGGTGATGGATGTTGATGAAGCCATCATGAGAATGGAAATGCTGGGACACAGTTTCTTCATTTACACAGATTTTGATACAGATGCAATTTCTGTTGTCTATAAGAGAAAAGATGGCGGATACGGCTGCATCGAAACTGAATAAATATGTTGAGCTCTGATTTCAGAGCTCTTTTTTTTCGCCATTTTATGAATATGATTTAAGGTACTGTATCCATGGAAAGGAGGAAAATGTGAGAAGCTATCTGGAGGTTACCTGGTTATTGAATAGTACTCTTTGTGCAGGTATCTGGTTACTGACTTCTGTTTTGCATGAGAAAACAATATCCAAGACCAGGTTGGTGATTTGGTCTGTGCTCTATGCTGTATTGAGTTGGATGATTCAAAAGATACAATGGACCATGATTCTGAATGTTGTTTTGGGGTGTGTGGTGTATGGCAGGTGGTTTGTTTTGACTATTCAATCCTGTCTTATGATGACAGTCTGTATTCATTTGTTAGGGAATCTGGACTGTTTTGCTGCCCAGAATGGTCTTTTGTATTGTGATGCAGCAAGTGGAAAATGGTTGACTGTTATTGGTGTTTTCATCTTGTTGATGCTGCTAAAACAAAAGTTTGCTGTCATAAAGAAAAAAAGCGAGCTGTATGTTCCAATTCATCTTGAAAGCAGTCAGGGGTCTTTTGATTGTGTTGGTTATCTGGATACAGGGAACTGTGCAATGCATGGGAAATTTCCTGTTGTTTTTGTGAAAGTTCCAATTGAATGTGATGAATTGATTTCAGTTCAATCTGTAACTGGAATGTCATTTTTTAAGGCAGTAAAAGCAACATTATTGATGGAAAACAGAATGTTTGATGTCATGATGGCTTATGTACCTGATCTTCAGGTAGAATGTCTTCTTCATGTGATGATGAAATGAAACTTTGGTTTAGATGGATCTGGTGTGTTCTGTTTCAAAAGATTCAAAGTGTAGCCTATCTTCAGCGATCGGATGCACTTCCCCATCCTTTGCAGAAACATCAGGAAGCAGAACTTCTTAAAAAAATGAAAGATGGGGATAAGAATGCGCGTGATGTGTTGATTGAACATAATTTAAGATTGGTTGTGTATATTGCCAAACGTTATGAAACCAACCCGGTAATGATGGAAGATCTGATTTCAATAGGGACGATAGGTTTAATTAAAGCAGTTGCAAGTTTTGATTCAGAAAAGAACATTAAACTGGTTACTTATGCATCACGCTGTATTGAAAATGAGATTTTGATGTTTTTGCGTAAAAAAAATCGAAGAAAGCAGGAAGTTTCTCTCGATGAGCCTTTGAATGTTGATTATGATGGCAATGAATTGCTTTTGAGCGATATTTTGGGAACGGAGGATGATCTTGTTGTACAGCAGGTTCATCAGCGTGAGGATCGAAGAAATTTATTAGAAGCAATGAAAACATTGGATTCGAAAGAACGAATGATTCTGCAGCTGCGTTATGGCTTAGGCTGTGTTGAGGCAACACAGAAAGAAATTGCGGATCAGTTTGGCATTTCACAGTCTTATATTTCCCGAATGGAAAAAAAGATCCTTCATAAGCTGAAAGGTCAGCTTATGAAGGATTAAATGAAAATCATCATCAATGCGGCAAGAGAAAAACCCAAGGTCATAGGAACAATTGAACTTGTCTGATTGTAACAATAGCTGCAGCAAAGTGCAGGAATTAGATTAACCATCATGCCTTTGCAGTATAGTGTAGCATCAAACTGCTGTTTCAACAGTGGAACAAGTGCAAATTGTGATGTAGATAAATAAACAGTAAACAATACACCAGAAATCAGAATTGTAATCAGTGGTTCTGAATGATAGGGAATATAATCTGTCAGCAGCTTAAAGATGATGCTGTAACAGAAAGCATAGCTGAATGTATAGGTAATCAGAATCATTGGAGCAAAGAAAGGATATTTTTTCAGTATTTCCAGATCAATGGATTCTGAGTGGAACGAAAAGAAATGCTTGCTTACTAAAAATACACTTATAACAACAATGGCAGCAAACACAACATAAACAAGATTTTCCTTGGGATTAGCCATGAAGCGTCTGAAGTGAAGGCCTGCCAGCTGATGATTGAAGAAAATAAGAAACATTGCAGCTGTGCTGATTGAAACTGTCAGGGCAATTGTACGTGATTCTGCAATTCCTGTAAGAAAATCAGTTAGAGCAGGGATACAAAACATGACAAGCGTACAGACAATGATTTTCAACAAAGTTAAAACATTACGATTTTTCATGGTAAACCTCCATCTTTATTTTGTTCTAAATCCTATGATTTGTCAATTTTTAAATTTGGACAGGGACTGATCTGGATTTTGTTAGAAAAAGATTTTATACGGATGGTATATTCTTTTTTGCAATATTTATCCGAATTGATGAATATTCGGTCAACAGTAAGGTTTTGTCGATTTTTGTACAATATTCAAGCAGGAGGAATTGTATGAAAATTGATCATTTGAAAAAAGAAGAGAAAGAAATCATTGTTCGCTATGTAATGAAATGTTATCGTTCATCAAAACAGAATGTGGAGTATCTGGAACAGTGTGATCTGATTAAAGAGAAGATGGAGGAATATCGTATAGAAAAGAAAACCTGTCTGCTGGTAGAACGTGCGTTGAATGAAATGGACGTACAGCTTAGAGATTTTTTACTGTCTGAACTGAAAGAAAAAAAGAAGGTTGATTTGAACAAGTCGAACTGTTCAAGAAGCAGTTATTATCGTACAAGAGCACTTGCGGTTGATGATTTTTTGCGTTGTCTTTGATAGTGAAAAATGATAAGATATTCATGAGGTGGAATCATGAAGTTCAAGGAATGTCTGATAGGACTATTGATGCAGAAATTGGATCGTTCAGTGAAGTTGGAAGAAACGACTCTTTTTGCAGATGTTGGATTGGATTCGGTTGAAATTGTGGATTCAGTTTTGTCACTTGAACAAATGATAGGTGTCACTTTCAATGATGAAGATCTGGACGAAATATCCTGTATGAAGGATATTCTGGATCTGATTGAAAAAATTCTAGGAGGAAAAACAATGCTTAAAGGTATCGCCGCATCATCCGGTTACGCTATTGCCAAGATTTATAAACTTGAGCAGCCGGTTCTCAACATTGTCAAGAAAGAAGCAAATGTTGAAGAAGAAATCACAAAACTGCAGAATGCACTGGCTAAGACAATCAGTGATATTGAACTGGTTAAAGAACGTGCAGCAGGAAAACTGTCTGAAGAAGAACTCGCTATTTTCGATGCTCATCTGATGATGGCTATGGACCCAGAAATGGCTGGTCAGATTGAAGAAATGGTAAAAGCTGAAGGCTGCAATGCTGAATATGCAGCTGATCAGGTAGCTAACATGATGGTGGCTATGTTTGAATCAATGGATTCTGACTATTTTAGAGAAAGAGCAGCAGACGTTAAGGACGTTACATTCCGTCTGAAATGCAACCTGGTAGGTGCTGTTATTCCTGATTTGACTACAATTAATGAAGAAGTAGTTATCGTTGCACACGATTTGACTCCTTCTGATACAGCTCAGCTGAACAAGGAATTCACACTTGGTTTTGCAACTGCAATCGGTGGAAGAACAAGCCACAGTGCTATCATGGCTCGCAGCCTTGAAATTCCTGCAGTTGTAGGATGTGCAGGCTTGCTGGAAGAAGCAAAACATGGTGATATGATGGTTCTGGATGCAATTGATGGTAAGGTTATCCTGAATCCAACAGAAGCAGAAGTTGCTGAATACACAGAAAAGAAAGCTGCATTCCTGGCTGAAAAAGAAGCTCTGAAGGTAC
>JAZRUQ010000226.1:0-7269 GCA_045652605.1 Erysipelotrichaceae bacterium | reverse complement strand
AATAATTTCTCGATCGGGATAGCATGCTGTTGCGATGACAAGGTGTGCATCCTTTGATTCTCCATCTTTGACATAGGTCATATCAGAGATGATGTATAGATTATAGAGTTGATCTATCCAGTAATATTCAACATCAATATCACCTTTTAATGTAAGCTGATGTTCTTTGATATAATAGTCAGTAATTTCATATTGCAGTGAGTATTCATTCAAAAGAGACAAATAGTCTTTCTCTATAAAGGCTTGTCGAGCTGTCATATCATCTGTTGATTGAATATCATTTGATTCAGTTGTTACATTATTCACTGATTCATCTGTAGTATTATTCTGTTTCGCACATCCCGTCAGAAACAGGATAAAGATGATGGAACATAGAAAGAGCTTCTTCATCGAGTATCCCTCCATTCAGATAGTTTCATTATACAACAATTCTGCAAGAAAATTGGTAAATGTGCTTGAACAGGACTTTTCTATGATACAATGAATACAAATTGTAAGGGGAACAATGTATGGCTAGAGTATCCGTGAAAGAGAATAAGAATATCTATCATAAGACAAGAGAATCATTGCATTTGACAAGAGAGAGTGCATCTGAGTTGTTGGAAAGTATTACGGCAGAACGCATTGAAAAGATTGAAAATGAACGTTCTTTACCTCATCCAGATGAAGTTCTGATTATGTCTGAGAAATATAAACAGCCAAGTTTATGCAACTACTACTGTGCAAATCAATGTCCAATTGGTCAGCAGTATGTACCGGAAGTAAAGATAAAGGATTTATCTCAGATTGTGATTGAAATGCTGGCATCGTTAAATTCCATGAACAAGAAAAAAGATCGTTTGATTGAGATCACAGTTGATGGAAAAATCAGTGAAGATGAAATTGAAGACTTCGTTGTGATTCAGCAAGAGCTTGAGAAGATCTCGATTGCGGTAGAAACGCTTCAGCTCTGGTCTGAACAGATGCTGGCAAAGGGTCTGATTGATGTGGATAAGTATCACGAATTGATGAATAAATAAAACAAGGGTGTTATTCTTCTAAAATTGAAGAAATAACACCCTTTATTGTGCTGATGTAATCATTTATTCCCATATTACCCTCACTTACAATATAGATACAAGCTAAAGCTGATGTGCAAAGGAGATTGAAACCTATGGGTGTAAAAGAAAGAATCATGTCGATTCGTTTATGTGAAAAGATGGCACGATATCCACAGGTTGCATCTGCAATGAATGTTGAATTTGCACAGGAAAAGGCAATTCTGAAAGATAAGGAAGAGCCTCCATAATGATGCTGAATGTGCTTTGTATGTAAGAAACCAGAAGGGAGATAGAGATATGGAATATGTAATTGGTAGTCTTATATTGATTGTCTTGTTGATTGTGTTTGTAAGTGTTGGTTATGTTAAATCACCACCTGATACAGCTTATCTGATTTCAGGTTTCAGAAAGCCTCGTATTCTGATTGGTAAAGCTGGTATCCGAATTCCTTTTTTGGAAAGATTGGATAAACTTTCGTTGAAAATGTTTTCTGTTGATGTAAAGACAACGGATTATGTACCGAATGCTGAATACATCAATGTCAAAGTGGATGCAACAGTAAAAATCAGAATTGGTCAGAGTGAAGAAATGATGACATTGGCGTCCAAGTTCTTTCTGAATGAAAGTGAAGAAAAAATTATTCGCCGTGTACAGGATACATTGGAAGGAAACATGCGTGAAATCGTTGGTCAGATGCGCTTAGAAGAAATGGTGACTGACAGAAAAGCATTTGGTGAACGTGTGCAGGAAAATGCAATTCCAGACCTGCAGAAGATGGGGCTTGAAATGATTTCATTCAATGTGCAGTCCTTCTCGGATCAGAACAATGTGATTGAAGATTTGGGGATCGACAACATTTCTCAGATTAAAAAGGGTGCTGCTGTAGCGAAAGCTCAGGCTGATCGTGATATTGCGATTGCACAGGCACAGGCTGCAAAAGAAGCAAATGATGCAAAAGTACAGTCTGAAATGGAAATTGCTGAAAAAAGAACTTCGCTTGCGATTCGCCAGGCTGAATTGAAACAGCTCTCTGACGTAAAGAAAGCAGAAGCAGATGCTGCATACTCGATTCAGGAACAGCAGCAGCGTAAAACAATTGAAGTGGCTTCAGCCAATGCAGATATTGCGCGTGCTGAACGTACTGCTGAATTGAAGTCAAAAGAAGTAGAAGTGACAAAGCAGACATTGGATGCTGAAATTCGTGCCAAAGCAGATGCTGAACGTTATGCTGCACAGCAGGCTGCTGAGGCAGAACTGTTCCGCCGTACAAAAGAGGCAGAAGCGAAAATGATTGAACGTCAACGTGAAGCTGAAGGTATCCGCGCAGTCGGTGAAGCAGAAGCTGAAGCAATTCGTTTAAAAGCTCTTGCGGAAGCAGAAGGTATTGATAAAAAAGCAGAAGCGATGAAAAAGTATGGTGAAGCAGCAGTGATTGAAATGATTATGGCAGCTCTTCCTGAAATTGCGAAAAATGTTGCTGAACCTCTCAGCAAAGTGGATAAAATCACTATGTATGGTGAGGGCAACAGTGCTAAACTGCTTTCCGATATCGTTAATGGTACAACTCAGGTTACTGAAGGAATCAGTGCAGGAATGGGCATTGACATCAAGAGTCTGATTATGGGTGCTTTAGGCGGCAGAATCGCATCTGACAACAATCCTCCAGTTGTTGTGGTTCAGCCCAATCAGCCAGCTGCATTGATTGAAGAATAAGGAAATAGGGGTCTAATTTAGACCCCTTCCTGAACAGGAGGGATAAACATAATTGGATTTATGATCAGTTTTTCTGTTTTTAATATCATGTTGAAACTGATATGTATACTTATTTTAGGCTTGATGGTTGCAAAAATCGTTGAGAGTTGTTTACAATAAACTTGTAACTATCATTCTCTTAAATCATGATAAAAGGAGTAAGGGATATGAAATTGTACATTAAAGAAAAAGTATTTACCTGGGGTGATCAATTTACGGTCAAAGATGAGCAGGGAAATGATAAATATTTTGTAGAGGGTGAAATCTTCTCGTGGGGTAAAAAGCTGCATGTTTATGATATCCATCATCAGGAAGTAGCTTTGATCAAACAGGAAATCTGGACATTGCTTCCGCGTTATCATGTTTTCTGTGATGGAGAACATGTTGCAGAAATCAAAAAGGAATTCACTTTCATCTTCCCGAGATACAGCATTGAGGGTCTTGGCTGGCAGATTGAAGGACAGTTTTTGGCTCATGATTATGAAATCACTCAGAATGGTTCAAAAATTGTCTCTATCACGAAAGAATGGATGACATGGGGAGATAGTTATGAACTGGATATTACAAATAAAAAAGATGAAATTGTCGCATTGGCTGTTGTGCTGACCATAGACTGTGTTACAGAGGCAAGCTCGAATGCAAGTGTGACAATTTCAAACAATTAGAACGAGTAGGAGGGGTATTGATGTTTGTACGTTCTGAATTAAAACAACAGGCAAAAGATCTGATGAAGGATCATTTTCCGCAGATGTTTCTGGTCACTTTGATTGCAGGTCTTTTTACAGGTGAACTGATTAATGTTGATTTCAACTTTGATACTCAGATGATTCAAGTCAATCTTGCGCAGAATTACAGCTTTACGCTGACTGTTCTTTCTCTTGGTTTAATGATTCTTGCGTTTGCGGCATCCATTGCAGTTTCTGTGTTTCTTCTTAAACCATTGCATAACGGATTAAGAAGATATTTCAGAAATATGACATTGAAATCAGCACGTGTTGAAGATCTGCTGGGTGCTTTTTCAGGTGACTACATGCACAATGTCAAAGTACTCTTTGTGCGTGATCTGAATATTTTTATTTATACATTGCTGCTGATTATTCCAGGGGTTATCAAAACTTATGAATATGCATTTGTGGATTATATTCTGAAAGATCAGCCGGATATTACTCCAGATGAAGCACTTGCCTTATCAAGCAGAATGACAGATGGTCTGAAATGGGAAATGTTTGTGCTGGACTGGTCCTTTATCCTGTGGATGCTGCTGGCGGCAGCTTTGTCAGTATTTACCCTTGGATTGAGTGGAGTTGCAGTGAAGGTCTATACAAACCAGACACATGCTCAGCTTTATCAGTGGGTGCTGGAACATAAAGAAGATCAGGAAGTAATTTAAAACAGGAGCATAAGCTCCTGTTTTAATGTTCGAACTGTTTTGCAAGATATGCACTCATTGTGGATGCACCTGCTTTTTGTGATGTGGTCAGTGGACCTTGTTTTGAGTAAAGAAGGAAAGCGCCGAGCCAGTGTGAATCTGCAATGACCGGATAAACAGATCCACTGTACACATCATTACTGATAAGAAACAGTCGCATGGATTCAAAGTCAGTGGGATGGAATTGACGCACCTGATGTGTGAGTTCACTGGTGCACTCATCAAGAAGAATGTTGTCATTGCCAATGATCTCATCTTCCAACAGAAACAGGACTTCACATTTTGTGATTTCTTTCAGCGTATTGACCATTTTGGTCAGCATTTCTTTTTCATCATTGAGATAGGAGTATTTCTTTAAAATAATTTCTGAGTGTTCACTGACAAAAAATTCAATAGAATCGCCTTCTTTCAGACGATAAATTCTTCTGATTTCTTTAGGAATGACCAAGCGTCCCAGATCATCCAGTCTACGTACAATACCAGTTGCCTTCATAATATGCCTCCATGTCATCTGAACACTGTTAGTATGGGAATGATGTGGAGATTTATACACATCAAAAGAAAAGAATGGTAAAATAGGGTCATGATGAACTGGGATACACAATTGAAAATTGATACGGAAGGACTGGATGAACGTCGTGCAGACTGGCATCATTTTCGTTATGAACCAACACCTTATGAAGTGCTTGAACGACTGCTGGACAGTGGTTTAATCAATGAGAAGAATCATGTTCTGGACATGGGATGCGGTAAAGGGAGAGTGTCTTTCTTTTTAGCTCAGACGATTGGATGCCGCACAACAGGTGTTGATTTTGATCCAAATATGATTGAAATTGCTGAAAACAACAGAAAGAATGTACAGCATCCTGAATTAATTCAATTTGTCTGTGTTCATGCTGAAGAGTACAAGATGACAGATGAAGACTGTTTTTACTTTTTCAATCCATTTTCTGAGAAGATTTTAAGATCGGTCATGGGTCATATTCTTGATGCCTGGTATCAACATCCTCGACCAATAAAACTGTTTTTCTATTATCCAAGTCATGATGTTTTATCGTATTTGATGACTTTGGATGAACTGATATTTCTGGATGAGATTGACTGCGAGGATCTCTATGAAGAACCGGATATCAGAGAAAGAATCATGGTTTTTGAGACGGTTTCGATAAATTAAAATGAAGAGTCACGCAAATGCGTGACTTTTATGTTATGTGGATATGTTAAGCACAGTTGAGAAATTCAAAACAACATCAGGACCAAAGATAGTTTGAATTCTGTTACACTAAAAGAGCGAAAAACAGGTGTTAAGTGCAGATAAATTAAATGAGGTGGATACTGAACTTAATGTAGGGGTGAATGGAGAAAGAATCGTTGTTCATGATAGGGGTGAATCTGATGTGGAGAAATGTTGATCGAATCATAAATGAAATTAGAGCAGAAGGACTTTTGGAAGGAAAAGCAGAAGGAATTCTAGAAGGAACAGACTTGGAGAAAGTGAACACAATTCAACGTTTATATCTGATGAACGCAAATATTGATGTGATTGCGTATGCCTGTGGATTAGATAAAGAAGCAGTATTGAAAATTATTCGTGAACGTGGATTAGTTTATACAGGATAAAAAAGAAATGCCAGGAAGTGTTCCTGGCATGTTTTATTTGGTGCATTTTTTTGCGGATTGAATGACTTCTATGCTCATAGAAAGGGCATCATTTCCTTTTGGGATTTGAGTAATGATGCGTTCATTTCGGTAGAGTACTTTAATGTCTTTGGAAATGGAACTGTACATTTCAAAAAGTTTTAGGCCATCCAGGGTTTGTGAGAACTCTTTTGAGAAGATGATTTCATTGCCTGTTCTGATTTCTTTGAAGCTTTCCAGCATAGGGTCATTGATGAGAAGTTCAAGTCGTTTCTTTTCAAACAACATGGCTACGGATTTAGGCAGGTGTCCATAGTTGTCTTTGACTTCATCAAAGAAATCTTCCAGTTCTTTTGCGTTGTCGATGGCATCAATCTGTTTGTACAGAGAGATTTTTTCATTTTCAACAGGGGCAAATGTTTCTGGAATGTAGCTGTCGACAGTAACTTTAGGTTTAATGCGAGGAGCCTTTTCCTCTTTTTTAATCCCTTTCTTTTCTGCGATGGCTTCATTGAGCATTTCAATGTAGTAGTCAATACCGACGGTGTTGATGAATCCAGACTGGTTTGGTCCTAACAGATCACCTGCACCTCGAATGGTGAGGTCACGCATGGCAATCTTATATCCACTTCCCAGCTGGGCAAAGTCTTTGATGGTCTGCAGACGCTTCTGAGCAATTTCAGAGAGCTGTTTGAATTGTCGAACCAGCAGATACGCATAAGCGACACGATCGGAGCGTCCAACACGGCCTTTGATCTGATACAGCTGTGATAGACCGAAATGATCAGCATCTTCAATCAGAATAGTGTTGGCATTTGGAATATCAATGCCTGTTTCAATGATGGTTGTGCAGATCAGTACATCACTTTGACCTTCACTGAAATTCAACATGACTTCTTCAATTTCTTCACGGCTCATTTTGCCATGGGCAACTGTAATTCGTGCGTGTTTTAAGCGATTCTGCAGGTTTCTTGCAACTCCATAAATCTGATCGATGTTGTTGAAGAGGTAGAAGACCTGCCCGCCGCGTGATAGTTCGCGTTCAATGACATCCTGGATTAGTCCCCAGTTTTTTTCAACGACATAAGTCTGTACCGGCATACGCATGGTTGGCGGAGTATTGAGCTGCGAGAGTGAACGGATACCAATCAGACTCATCTGAAGAGTTCTTGGAATTGGTGTTGCGGATAAGGACAGAACATCAATGTTCTGTTTGTATTCTTTGATTTTTTCTTTGTGCTCTACGCCAAAACGCTGTTCCTCATCGATGATCAGAAAGCCCAGGTCTTTGAAGATGACATCTTTGGAAAGCAGTCGATGTGTACCGATCAGGATATCTACTTTTCCTTCTAAAACATCCTGCAGAATCTGTTTCTGTTTCAGTGGAGTCACAAATCGATTCAGCATTTC
>JAZRUQ010000225.1:0-3894 GCA_045652605.1 Erysipelotrichaceae bacterium | reverse complement strand
GCTGCATCTGTATGTGGCGGTAATGGTGGAGGACGTCCTGATCTGGCACAGTCTGGTGGTAAGGATGCATCCAAGATTGATGAAGCTATTTCACAAATTGAAGCAAAACTTTAAAAACTTGTTTCTTTTTGCATGGGAGTAGGTTAAAATATCCTATATAAGGAGGAAATCGTGATGGCAAGAGACAACACAGAAACTATGGCATTTCGTTCTGATGAACTGAGAAGAGACAACATTAAACAGGTTCTTCGATTGACTAAAGAGGCTTTGGAAGAACGTGGGTACAACTCAGTCAATCAGCTGGCTGGCTATCTGATTTCCAATGATCCAGCCTACATTTCATCTCATCGCAATGCCAGAAGCATTATTCAGTCGGTAGAGCGATATGAAATTATCGAAGAGCTGGTTCGCTTTTATCTGGAAGAGACAAAATAAATGGAAAGAGTACTAGGATTTGATTTAGGAAGCCGCACACTTGGTGTTGCAGTTTCTGATCCGCTGGGCATGATTGCTCGTACAGTGGAAACCTTCCGTTTTGAAGAAGATAATTATGATGCTGCACTGAAGCGTGCAGGGGAACTTATCAAAGAATATTCAGCGAAACGTATTGTGCTGGGACTTCCTAAGCACATGAACGGGGATATTGGTATTCGTGGTGAAATCTCTATCAAATTCAAAGCTTCACTGGAAGAAATGTACAACATTCCTGTAGAACTTGTTGATGAACGTCTGACGACTGTTGCAGCCCATAAAATGCTGATCAGTGCGGATGTTTCACGAAAAAAACGCAAACAGGTCGTAGACCAGATTGCTGCAGTACAGATTCTTCAGGGATATCTGGACAGACATTAAACATGAAAGACGGTAAATACCGTCTTTTTTGTATGGTTTTTTTATGGTAGAATGTATAAGGTTATTTATACCTTTAAAGGAGAAAATTATGACTGAATCCAATAAAATGATTATTAAAGATGCAAATGGACAGGAAAAAGAAATGGAAATTCTGTTCACTTTCGAAAGCGATGAATTGAATCGTGAATATGTTGTGTTCACTGATCCTACTGATGAAAGTGGAGAAGTGTTCGCAATGCGCTACAATGACAATTATGAGCTGGAACAGATTGAAGATGAATCTGAATGGAACATGATTGAAGAAGTCTTTGGCGCTTTTGTTGAAGAACTGGATGAATATGATGAAGAAACAGACGGGCAGTAAGATTTTACTTAAAATTCTGCTTGTGCTTGTTTTGATGGGATGTGTTGGTGCTGGTGGTGCTTTTCTGTATTATCAGTCTCAGTTGAATCCTGTGAATGAACAGACAGAAACTGTAGTTTTTGAAGTCAAGAGTGGTGAAACACTGAATGCTGTATTGCCGCGTCTTGAAAATGAAGGTCTTATCAAAAGTGCATTTTTTTCAAAGATTTATATCAAACTGAATGGTACAGGCTCTTTGGCTGCAGGTAAATTCAATCTGAGCACTTCCATGAGTACATCAGAAATTATTGCAACAATCACAGATGCTACAAAACTGATTCATGATGATATCAGCATTACCTTTATTGAAGGGGAATGGCTGAAGCATATGGCTGAAAAGTTTGAGACGGAGATGAATATCTCTTCTGCTGAGCTGCTTGAACTGTGGAATGATGAAGATTATATTCGTTCTTTGATGAGTGAATATCCATTTTTGACTGAAGATATTTTCAATGACAACAGTCGTTTTCTGCTGGAAGGATATCTGATGCCAAATACTTATGCATTTGCCAAGGGGTCAGATGCAAAGACTGTGACTGAAAGGATGTTGTCTCAGACATTGAAAGTATACAATGAATACAAAGATCTGATGACATCACATGATCTTAGTGTTCATGAACTTTTTACTCTGGCATCAATTGTTCAGTATGAGGCAAGCAAGATTGAAGATATGAAAATGATTGCAGGAGTCTTCTACAATCGTATGGCTATCGGTATGAAGCTGCAAAGCAGTGTGACTGTCTGCTATGCCATTGATATTGATAAGGGTGACAGCTGGAAGGCTTGCGAAGTAAATCCTACTTACGATTCACCTTATAACACTTATATGGTACAGGGACTTCCTCCAGGACCTATTTTGAATCCTGGTGTAGATGCAATTGCGGCTGTATTAAATCCAACAGAAAGTAACTATTACTACTTCATGGCTGATGTTTATGGCGATGGTACTGTTTATTATGCAGAAACATATGCCCAGCATTTAGCTTTGGTCAACAAATATCTGAAATAGGGGGAAATCTTATGAGACCGATTTTAATTGGTATTGCCGGCGGTAGTGCTTCTGGAAAATCATCCATTGCACAAAGACTTAAAAATGAATACAGTTTGACTAATTCTGTAGTGATTATTCGACAGGATGACTATTATAAAGATCAGTCTCATCTGACAATGGAAGAACGAGTAAAGACAAACTATGATCATCCATTGGCATTTGACAATGAGTTGCTGATCCAGCATTTGAATGCATTGATGAACGGTGAAACCATTGAAAAGCCAACTTATGATTATACAGTTCATAATCGTTCAGAAGTCACTGAAACAATTAAACCTTGTGATGTTATCGTTCTGGAAGGTTTGTTTGTACTGGAAAGTGAAAGTCTGAGAGATCTGTTGGATATGAAGATTTTTGTTGATACAGATGCAGATATTCGCTTCATTCGCCGTATGGTTCGTGATGTGAAGGAAAGAGGAAGATCTCTGGACTCTGTTGTGTCACAGTACACGACTACAGTTCGTGTCATGCATGATCTGTTTATTGAACCATCTAAACGTTATGCCAACCTGATCATCCCTGAAGGTGGTCATAATGAAGTTGCGATTGATTTGTTGACAACAAAAATCAACAGCATCATCAGCAAAAATATGATGTAATCGCATATCGAAAAACATATCTGGAATTATCAATCATGATATGATATAATCATCAACGTTAGGAGTGAAACTATGTCAGAAAAGATTTATGTAACTCAAGCTGGTCTTGAAGAATTAAGAAAAGAATATGATAATTTAATCCACGTTGTACGTCAGGAAGTTATTGAAGACTTAAGAGCTGCTCGTGCACAGGGGGACTTGTCAGAAAACGCTGATTACGATGCAGCACGTGACCGTCAGGCTCAGGTAGAAGCTCGTATCGCTCAGCTGGATGTCATGCTGAAGAATGTTGTGATCATTGGTGAAGGTAATGGTCAGACAATTCAGCTGGGTTCTACATTCACAGTGGAAGAACTTGATACAGGAGATAAGGGAACTTATACAATCGTTGGTTCAGTAGAAGCTGATCCACTTGCTGGTAAACTGTCTAATGCAACACCACTTGCTATCGCTGTTATGGATCATAAAGTTGGAGATACAGTGACTGTTGACTGCGATGACACTTATCAGGTTAAGATCGTTGATATTCTTGTTAAGTAAATTAAAGAGACAATCTGAGAATTCAGATTGTTTTTTTTAGGTTTTTATAAAAAGAATTGAATAATGAAGTGGAGGGATATCATGAAAAAACTTCTGCTTCTTTTTTTCTTTCTGCTTCAATGCGTACCTGTTCAATTTCAGATGCTTGATATAAGTGGAGTTAAAACAATTGAGGTTGAAATCAAAGGACATGTTCAATCTGCAGGTACATACACAATGCAAAATGGGGATACCATTAAAAGTCTGCTGGATTTGGCAGGTACATATGAAGATAGTGATCTGCGTTCCATCAATCAGACACAAATACTTCATGATCAGGATGTAATTGTGATTCAACAGATTCATTCTCAATTGATTTCTATTAATTCAGCATCTTTTGATGAACTGATAACTTTACCGGGTATTGGTGAAATGACGGCTTTTAGGATCATTGAATATCGTCAGATGCA
>JAZRUQ010000224.1:0-3973 GCA_045652605.1 Erysipelotrichaceae bacterium | reverse complement strand
CAGATTCTGCTGTATACAAAGAAGTATCTGCAGGAACTTTTGCCAGAGCTGCTTCTACCGCACTGTAATCTGCCGGTTTGTACTGCAGAGCTGATACTGCTGCATTGATTGCATCTGCATAGCCATCCACAACATCCTGTTCTGTGATGTTTTTGCCTTCAACCACTGCACTTACTGCAGCATCTACTGCACTGAAGTCCACATACAGATTCTTGTCCAGAGCATTTGCTGCATTGATTGCTGCATCAACTTCACTGTAATCTGCATCTTTATAGACAAGATTTGACACTGCAGTATTGATTGCTGCTGCAAATCCGTCCACCTTTGACTGCTGACTTTCCTTCAAGCCAGTCTTTACTTTAGCCAGTGCTACTTTCAGTGCTGTTACTGTATCAGCTGTATACAGACTCAAATCAGATGGAATACTGTCTTTTGCAGCATTGACTGCTGTATAATCTGCATCCTGTTCCTGATAAAGTGTACCTGTTACACGAATACCACTAATATGATATCCAGAATTTGCTGAATTGAATGTGCCTACAAACTTCAGATAGCGAGCCTGTACAGTACCATTCAGATTCGTTGTTGTACTGATATAAGCTGGTGTTGTATCATTCTTTCCTGCAATCAGCGAATAAGTCAGACCATCTTTGCTTCCATAGACTTTGTGCTGGTAATATCTTGAAGTGCTGTAATAATTCATGACATTGATTGTATCCAATTCATACACAGCTTCCAGATCCACAACAATCTGCGGATAATCTGATTCTGATGCACCTGTCCATGAACCACCACTTACATCTGCTGACCAGATAGAACTGTTGGAAATCACCGAATCCACTGCTTTTGATCCTGATGAATTGCCTTCAACTGGTTTATTCAATGCAATGTTGTCATATGTACCATAAACCTGCACTTCAACCAGATGCATATTTGCTGCAGAATTGCTGGCAACACCTTCAATCTTGACATATCTACCTGTCATCGGCTCATCCAGTTCAATTGTAATCCCTGCTTCACCTGTGTTGCTTGTACCAGAATATCCTCCAACTTTTGTCCAGTCAGCTTTATCTTCACTGATATATGCATTCCACTGATAATATCTGCTTGCATTGTTGTAGTAAGTCACAACTTTCAGTTCTTCAACTTCTGATACGCCAGGCAGTTCAATTATTGCCCATGAACTTGCAATAGCACTGCCACTTGTCCAATATGAAGTTGTTTTAGCAATCTCACCATTTGTAATTTTATAAGCATCTGTTCCGCTATCTACTTCAACAGGTGCATACAACGCCAGATTTTCTCTTGTCTTGGCTGGTTCTTCTGTGATTTCCTGAACCAGATCTCCATAGGCAAACACTTCCGTAATATGCATATTGTTGATGTCGTCACGTCCTTCGACATGAACATCAACCCCCTGAACTTTCAGATAACGTGCATTCACTGGTGTACTTAATTCAAAAGTCTGGCCTTCAGCTGTAGTAATCTCTGTTCCGCGATACTGTGCAACTGTAGTCCAAGCTGAATTATCTGTACTCAGCAGAACATCGTAATGATAATAACGATTATTTGAAGAATAATATGGAACGACATTCACTGCTTCTACTGCATAAATACCTTCCAGATCAATCACAAGATAAGTATCTTCAATTGGTACATTCTTTCCATCCACCTGGTCTGCTGCCCAGTAATCTGATGTTGTTCCATTGGTCAGATTCACTGGTGAACGAGACGTAGAAGCATGAGAAACTGTTGCAGTCTTGTTCAATGCAATGTTCACTCTTATTTCAAGATTATTCAGTGCATCTTTTAATGCTGTGATGGCACTGATCATTTCTTTTTCTGTTGCATCTGCATCAGCCAGTACAGCTTCTGCATTGGCAACTGCATAATTCAGCACTTCCAATGTTGAAGGCGTATATGTTGCATTTGCCAGCTCATTCACTTCTTCTAACAAAGCATTGATCTTTGCTGTATAATCTACGATTTCCTTTGATGTTTCACTCAAAGTAAATTCACCTGTCATTGTTACACCATTTTCAGTGTAGCTGACAGTAACTGTCTGAGATGCATCCAAAGAAGCATCAAACCCAGTAATCACAGCTGCTTCAGTAACATCTTTACTGAAATCTGTATTATAATTTGCCTTTACTGTAAGATTCAGCTGCTGGCCTGTTACATAAGCACTATCCTGAGTGATTGTTAAAGATTCCAGTACAGAAAGACTCAGATTCGATGCAGGAGTAATTCCTGTAATGCTCTTGATTGCATCTGCCTGCTGAGAGAATGCTTCATAACTGTTTGCTGTATCATAACCACAGTTTGCAACAATTTTAACAGCCATGCTGTTAACACTTGCAGCATTATTGATAATGGCAGAGTTAAAACACATCGATCCACGCTGAATATGATAATCACTTGTCACCATAATCATGGAAGTAATGTTCTTTTCTACTAAAATAGGAACAGATTTCTTTGCATTGTTAATCGTACTGCTTGCTTCCTTCTCCAGAATCAGACGACTTTCATCCAGTCCCTGTTCAACAAACCAGTTGCCCATTGCTTCAGCTTCAGTAATGCCAACATTCTGAACATCGCCGCCAGTCACAAGCACATATGCATTTGGATATTCATTGGCAAGAGCCAGACCAACCTGAACACGTCCAACCAGTTCATCCTTCATGGCTGGATTGCCATCAGAGTCTTTCGTAAGTCCCTGTCCCAGCACTACAATTGCAAAACTGCTGTCATTTGGAAAACCTGAGTTTTCTTTCAAAAGACTTGCAGGAAGTTCATCTCTAGTGATTTTCCCTTCTGCATTTCTTCCAGCAACATTGACATTGTCATTGTCCTTGATGAATTTCCAAGCATCCATAAACTCAGACCATATGGCAGCTTTCTGAGCATCAACGCTTTCAATCTTTGCCAGCAAACGTTCAACATCCGTTGCCGCATCATCCTGATAAGCTTTGTAATACCCCAGCATTTCTGCTGCATATGTATCAGTTTCAGATGCTGCATAAACATCCATCGGAAGACTGATCAGGGTAAGAGCCATCATCAATGACATGAGACTACATAAAACTTTTTTCATTGTGATTTCCTCCTGTTTGAAAAAATATATTCCCGTTTTTTTCCGTCACTTTTATTATAAAGTCCTTTATTCATCTCTACAAGAATATCTTCCAGAAATTGTTTCACACATTAAAAAAGTACTGGCTTTGTCGATCAACCAGTACTTTTCTTATCGTATCCACGCATTATTTATTGAAACAGATAAACGCGTGTTTCATATGGTTTCAATGTCTGTTCATCCGGATTTTCAACATTGCACACAATCAATTCTGCCTGTTTCAGATCAAATCCTGCAGGCACTTTCCATTTCTCATTCTTATCTGAAAATGAACAGATAACCAGAATTTTCTGATGTTCATCAGTCATGGAATACAGATAGAGCTTCGATGAATGTTTGTTGTATTCCTTGTAGACACCCTGACGCACACAGCTTAATTCCTTACGAAGTTGAATCACTTTACGATAAAAGTTCAAAACAGAATCTTCTTCTTTTTCCTGCTTTGCAACATTGATTTCCTTGTAGTTCTCATTCACATAGAACCATGGAGTTCCTGTTGTAAATCCTGCATTTTCTTCATCACTCCACTGAACCGGTGTACGTGATGAATCTCGTGAACCATGCCATAAACGCTGCAAACGTTTTTCATCTGATTTATTCAATGCAACATGTTCATACTGCCAGCGTGTCTGTACATCTTCATACAAAGATGGATCATTCGGATACCAGTTGACCATCCCGATTTCCTGTCCCTGGTAGACAAATGGTGTTCCCTTTTGAAACATGTACGAAACTGCCAGCATCTTGGCACTTTCTTCTCTGAACTTTTCACTTCCATAACGTGAGACAATACGCGGATGGTCATGATTTTCAATATAAAGCATGTTCCAGGCTTTTCCT
>JAZRUQ010000223.1:0-9091 GCA_045652605.1 Erysipelotrichaceae bacterium | reverse complement strand
CTGTTGGTTGATTTCTGTAATGATGGAGAAGATTTCTTTTACAAGAAGTGGCGAAAGACCCATACTAGGCTCATCCAGAAGCAGATGCTTCGGTTTTGCCATCAAAGCTCTTCCCATCGCAAGCATCTGCTGCTCGCCTCCAGAAAGTGTTCCAGCCATCTGTTTCCTGCGTTCATCCAGACGTGGGAATCGCTCATACACCTTCTTCATATCTTCTTCAATGCCTTTTTTATCTTTGCGCAGATACGCTCCCATCAAAAGATTTTCATGAACACTCATATCCGGGAAAATACGACGGCCTTCAGGCACCTGTGTAATGCCGCTGGATACAATAGTACGGGCATTGGCTTTGTTTAAGGAGTTATCCAGGAAGATGATATCTCCTTCACTTTTTTTGACCAGACCACTGATCGCATGAAGTAGTGTTGTCTTGCCTGCACCATTGGCACCAATCAAGGCAACAATTTCACCTTCATTGACTTCCAGAGAAACCTGTCGAAGGGCTTGAATCACACCATAATGCACACTTAAATCTTTTACCTGCAACATCATGCATCCTCCCCAAGATAAGCTTCAATCACACGCTTGTTGGTCTTGATCTGTTCTGGATTGCCACGGGCAATCAAGCGTCCATAATCCAGCACATAAATACGTTCACAAATGCTCATGACCAAAGACATATCATGTTCAATCAAGATAATTGTCAAATGAAAACGATCTTTGATGTCATGAATCAACTGAGTCAACTCAGCAGTTTCCTGTGGATTCATTCCTGCTGCAGGCTCATCCAGAAAAAGAATTTTTGGATCTGTCGCCAAAGCTCGCGCAATTTCCAGACGACGCTGCTGACCATACGGAAGATTCTTTGCAAGGTCCATCGCATGCTCATCCAGATGAACTGTCTTTAACAGGTCCATTGCACGAGTTTTAATTTCTTCCTCTTCCTTGTAATAACATGGAAGACGCAGAATCGATGCAAGTACTCCCGTTTTTACTGACTGATGCATCGCAATGCGCACATTGTCCAAAACCGTCAATTCCTTAAACAGACGAATGTTCTGAAATGTGCGGGATACTCCCAGTCTTGAAATAACATATGGTTTTTTTCCACCGATGGATGTCATTTTTCCATCCACATTGAGTTCAATTGTTCCTTCTGACGGATCATAAACGCCTGTCAACAGATTAAACAGAGTTGTCTTTCCAGCCCCATTTGGACCAATCAGACCAATCAGTTCGCCCTGTTCAATTTCCATATTCACATTGGAGACAGCAGACAAACCGCCAAAGTTTTTTGTAAGTCCACTCACTTTCAAAACACTCATGATGCTGCTCCTTTCTTTTTATCAAATTTCTTCAACAATGCATCAAAAGAAAACTCTTTTCTTCCCAGCAGTCCACTTGGTCTGAAAACCATGATGACAACCAGTGCCAGACCATAAACAATCATACGAACAGAAGAGAACTGCTGAAGTACAGTGTTCAATACGCTGACCAGCACGGTTGAAATAAAGGAACCCGTAATTGATCCCATTCCTCCAAAGACCACCAGAACAAGAATATCGATGGACTTGGAATAAGTAAACATTTCAGGCTTGATGACGTAGAATGCCCCTGCATAAAGAGCACCTGCAACTGACGCAATCATTGCACCAATCACAAAAGCCAGAATCTTGTACTGCGTTGTATTGATACCCATTGCTTCCGCTGCAATTTCATCCTCACGAACAGAAATGCAGGCGCGGCCATGAGCAGAAATACCAAAGTTCACAATCACAAGTGTACAGATGACCATTGCCCAGTAAACCATGTGCCAGGATACTGCTTTTGGCAGAATCAGACCAGCAGCACCATTGGTGACTTCCATGTTCAAAATAACAATACGAATAATTTCACCAAATCCGAGTGTTGCGATTGCCAGATAGTCACCACGAAGGCGTAATGTCGGGATTGCCACAACAAGGGCAACTGCAGCAGAAATGGCCATGCCAATCAACATCCCCAATACAACACCAACCGTACCACCTGCAATCAGTTTCAGCACAACACCGCAGCTGTAAGCACCAATGATCATAAATCCCGCATGTCCCAAAGAAAACTGACCTGTAATCCCAATAATCAGATTCAATGAAACAGCCAGAATAATATTAATTCCGATGGTCAACAAGACCGTCTGATACACATTGTTGATGATTCCTGCTGAAATCAGAACATTTAAAATGATGTACGTTGACACAATCAATGCCAGCCAGAGAAGATTTGTACGTTTAAACCAGTTTTTCATACACTACACCTTCTCTTTCGTATTCTTGCCTAAAAGCCCGGCAGGCTTAATAATCAAAATCAGAATCAAAATGATATACACAACTGCATCTTTCCATAAAGAAGAGCCATATCCTGCCACCATTGTTTCAACGATTCCAATAAAGAAACCACCCAGCATCGCTCCTGGAATAATTCCAATACCGCCGAAAACCGCCGCAATAAATGCCTTAATCCCTGGAAGCATCCCCATCAATGGATTAATTGAGTTGTAATAAACACCAACCAGAACTCCTGCAGCCCCTGCCAATGCAGAGCCAATCGCAAAAGTAAATGAAATGGTTGCATTGACATTAACACCCATCAATCTTGCAGCATCTGCATCAACGGATACAGCACGCATGGCACGCCCGATCTTTGTCTTGTTCACTAAAAACTGAAGGGCTACCATCAGCACAATCGTTACAACAAAAATCACAATCTGCTGCGTAGAAATACGCACATTCCCTAACATGATGGTTTCATTGACAAAGACATTTGGAAATGTCTGAACACCAGCACCCATAACACGCTGCGTCCCTGCTTCCAGAAAATAACTGACACCAATCGCAGTAATCAATGCAGTAATGCGAGTTGCATGACGCAAAGGCTTGTAGGCAATACGCTCAATGGTCATCCCAATAATGGCACATCCAACCATGGAAATCAGAAGTGCAGGTACAAATCCAAAACCTAATTTTGTCGTTACAATAAATCCAATATATGCCCCCAGCATATAAATATCGCCATGGGCAAAGTTAATCAGTTTGATGATTCCATAGACCATCGTATATCCCAACGCTACCAGCGCATAAATACTCCCCAAAGACAATCCATTGATCATCTGCTGAAGAAACTGTGTCATAAGCATTCTCCCCTTTCAAGTTAAAATAGGAGAAATCTCTTTCTCCTATTTCGTAAGTTTCGGTACATTAGTCAACATTCGGGCTGACCGCAACAGCATCACCCTGTACCCCATCGACCAATGTTACAACCAGAACGGACTTGATTGGAGTATGCGTATCATCAAAACTGAATGATCCTGTTACACCGTCAAAGTTGATGGATTCAACAGCATTGCGAACTGCTTCTGGATCTGTAGAACCAGCTTTTTCAACAGCCTGAATCAAAAGATTTGTAGAGTCATATGCAAGAGCAGCAAACATACCAGGTTCTTCATTGTATTCAGCCTTATAAGCATCAATAAACGCCTGCAGTGCAGGTGATGCACCAACAGTTGTATAAGCAGTTGTGTAATAAACTTTATTCAGGTTCGATGCACCAGCCAGATCAATCAGACTTTCTGAGTCAAATCCATCTGGACCAATAATTTCACAGTCAATACCCATTTCACGAGCCTGCTTGATAATCAGACCAGCTTCGTTGTAATATCCTGGAATATACAGAACATCAAAGTCCATATCTTTGAACTTAGTCAGCACAGAATTGAAATCAGTATCACCAGCACTGTAGTAATCAGCAGCTACAATCGTTCCACCAAGTTTCTTGAACTGAGCATTGAACGCATCAGCCAGACCCTTTGCATAATCACTTGCGTTGTCAGCATAAATGATTGCCTTGGACTTGCCCAATGTATCAATTGCATACTGAGCCATTGCAGCACCCTGATAAGAGTCTTCAAAACAGATACGGAATACATAATCATAAACATCACCCGAAGTCGGATTCAATGTCTGATTAATTGCAGTTGCGGAAGGAGAAACAACAGTAACCTTTGCATCATTCAGAATCTGATAAGAAGCAGCACTTGCCCCAGAAGTTGCAGGACCTACAACACCAACAACACCATCACTAGCCAGCTGAGCAGCCAGAGTAACAGATTCAGTTGTATCTGACTTGTTGTCATAAACAACTTCGATATAATTTCCACCTGCTTCATTCGCCTGTTTGATTGCCAGCTTAGAGCCTTTCAATTCTGCATTGCCATAGTCAGCTACAGCACCAGTCAATTCATAATGAAGCCCAATTTTCACGCCTGAGCTCGAGCCAGACGAGTCTGAAGGCGAACCTCCACACGCAGCCATTGACGTTGCCATCATTACCGTCATCGCAGTCATGAATACCTTTTTCATTGTTTTCATATGTATGCCCTCTCTTCTTAATTAAGATGGTTAAATTATATAATTGTCTGCAAGCGTTTTCAATGGATTTTCTCTACAATTTACATTTTCTTTCACACTTTACAAAAACCTTTCATGAAACATTTTCATAAAGAAAAGGAGTGAATTATTTCACTCCTTTAACACCTTTTACACCCTTTGCACTTGAAGCATTGAAGTTGCTTAAGATATTTGAATCAAATGACGTGATTCTCTTTTCTCTTCTTCTCTGACGATCAATCGCCTGTTTTACCAAAGCATCCATCAATTCAGTAAAGCTCATGCCTGCTTCTTTCCATAGATAGAATGCCAGTGAACCTGGAATGGTGTTGATTTCATTGACATAAACCTGACCAGTTGCATCATTGATCATAAAGTCAATGCGGCATACACCACTTGATCCAAGAACTTTAAATGTCTTTACTGCAAGATTCTGAATTTCTTGAGTCATTTCTTCAGAAATAGGTGCTGGTACAATACGGCTTGCAGAAGCCATTCCCTGACTCTTTGCACCCTTTGTCTTGCCGCTTCCCAGATATTTATCCTTGAAATCCAGAATTTCTGCTCCTTTAGTTACTTCTTCAAGAACACTTGGTCTGCATTCAAAATGGTCACCTAATACAGAACAGTTGATTTCTCTTAAGTTCTGAACCATCTGTTCAATAACAATCTTTTCATCATACTGACCAGCTTCTTCCACTGCTGCATCCAGTTCATCTTCATTGTGGGCAATCACAATTCCGACACTTGAACCAAGACAGGCAGGCTTCAATACCACAGGATAGCCCAACTCAGCTACCTTAGCCTTGATTTCAGCCTTATTTTCATCATAATCACAGCCATAAATCCAAATCCATGGACACAATGGCAAGCCACTGTTTTCAAGCATATGCTTCATCACTGATTTGTCCTGTCCACAGCCTGCCGCAATGACATCGCATCCAGCATATGGAAGTTTCAGCATTTCCAGCAGCCCCTGAATGGATCCATCTTCACCATTGGTACCATGCATAACTGGAATAGCCAAATCAATGACCACTTCTTCACTCTTTTTGAAGAAAGACTTTTTCAGCGGTTCAACAACCACTTTCCCATCTTTCTTTACTAAATGCACAAGAGGTACATTCTTTTTCAGTGTCTTCATATCTGTAAATGTCTGCACATTTCTCAGTTCTGGTCCACTGTAAAAATCTCTGTCCTTTGAAATATAGACAGGTACAACTTCATATTTTTCAGGGTTCAGCGCATTCATTGCCTGTGAGGCAGAAATAATGCTGACTTCGTGTTCAACAGATTCCCCGCCAAACAATACCGCTACTCTAATTTTCATGATTTCATCCCTTCACACAAATTCTATACTATTATACTCAAACAAGTGAATTTAGGCTACAGAAGATAACCTAAAATCAATTCAATTGTTGAATTAAGGGCATCATAATGCGTACGTTCCATGCCGTGTGATGCATGAACTCCCGGACCAATCAGTGCACCCTTGATATCATTACCTCCGCGAAGAGCTGCAGAAACATCACTTCCATACATTGGATAAATATCCACTGCATAATTCAGTTTCTTTTCTTTTGCAATTTCAATCAGCTGTGATGTCATCTGATAATCATATGGACCTGAACTATCTTTTGCGCAGATGCTGACATCATATTCAGTGCATGCCAGATCCAGACCAATGCATCCCATATCCACTGCCAGAACTTCTTTGATTTCAGATGGAATCCAGCTGTTGCCATGGCCAACTTCTTCATAAGCAGTCACAATAAAAATAGTACGATGCTTAGGCTTCAGCTGCTTTTCTTTCAGTTCCTTCAATACTTGAAACATGCAGGCGACTGAAATCTTATCATCCAGAAAACGCGACTTGATAAAACCACTTTCAGTTACAGTTGTTTTAGGATCTACCGCAATAAAATCACCATTCTGAATTCCCAGTTTCAATGTATCTTCTTTTGATTTTACAACTTCATCAAGACGCACTTCCATATGTTCACACTCACGTGCTGAACTTCTTGCATCTGGATAAACATGTACACTTGGTGAATTTGATAAAATTGTACCCGTGTACACTTTGCCTTCTCTTGTGATCACACGGCAGTATTCTCCATCATAGGTAGGCAAAAGAGGTCCACCCAGAACAGTAAATGCCAGCTTTCCATCGCCCTTGATGGAACGCACCATCAGACCCAAAGTATCCACATGAGCACACACTGCCTTTGTATAAGATGAATCTTCTCCATCCACCTCAATTAAAAGGTTTCCTTTCGCATTCAACCACGCTTTATAGCCAAGCTTTTCAGCTTCAGTCTTTAAAAAGTCCATTGCATGATGTGTATATCCTGTTGGACTATCAATCGCAAACAATGCTTTCGCAAATTCAAAAAATGTTTCTTTTCTCATCGATATCATCTCCTCTCTTTATTTTACACCAATTTCCTCCATTTTACGCCACAAAAAGATACAAACACTCCAAAGAAAAAGACGAAAAGAATGATGTGTGTTAAAATAATAAAACAAAGGAGAAACCTTATGCTTGAAAACATTGCAGTAAAGTACTACACCATGGGATACAACTGTGCAGAAGCCCTGTTTCTTGCAGGCAACGAAATGTACAACCTTGGCTACGATGAAAAGTCAGGACGTCTTTTTGCCGCATTTGGAGGAGGCCTGCAGTGCGGTGATTTATGTGGCTGTCTAACCGGTGCTGCAGGAGTACTGGGAGCCATGTTTGTGCCGACAAAGGCACATGATGTCGCTGAACTTCGTCCTTACACACAGCTTTTAATCAGAGAATTTGAAAAAGCTGCAGGCGCCAGAAAATGCATTGACATCAAACCACGCCTTTTCGCAAAAGAAATCAGATGTCAAAACACGATTATCCAGGGTGCCATCGCACTGGAAAACACAATTGAATCCATCAGAAAAGAAGCCAGATAATGGCTTCTTACTTATTTATTGATTAAATGCATCAGGCAAGTCATTTTCCAGTAGAATTGTATCCACTGTTGAAGCTTGTGCATACACAATCGCAAAAGCTTCTTTTACAGTTTTGACCACATGAATATGTTTCTTATCAAAACCTGCTTCTTTTAAACCTGTCAGAATCGGTTTGGTCTGATTCACACCTACCAGAATGACTTCATCTGCACGATCTTTCATCTTCATACCAAACTGTTTGTTCAATTCAGCCTGTTTCTCTCCCAGATCAATCATACCAGGTGTTACAATCCAACGACGTCCAGGCATCATCTTCAGTACTTCAAGCGCCATGGATGATCCTACTGGATTCGAATTGAAAGCATCATCAATGAATGTGTATCCATTGATTTTCTTTACTTCCAGACGATGCTCAACATAATTCACCTTCGCAACAGCTCTTTGCAGTTGTTCTCTAGTGATGCCCATTTCAAGACCTACCGCAATAGCAGCCAGAATATTGGCAATATTGTGTTCGCCTAAAAGCTTGGTTCTAAATGGAGTCAATGTACCATCTCTTTCCATAAGATCAAATGTACTTCCTGCTGAAGAATAAGACAAGTTAACTGCACGCAGATCCACATCTTCACTGGCAATTCCATAAGTCACAACTTTACAATTGTTTTTAACGCGATAAGAACGAATATGTTCATTGTCCATATTCAATACACCAGTGCCTGATGACGGAAGATTTTCAATCAGTTTCATCTTTTCGTCGATAATGTTCTGAAGTGAACCAAATGTATTAAGATGCTGAGGACCAATTGAAGTTACAATCCCGATCTGAGGCTTTACAAAATCAGCCAGCTGCTGAATATCACCGACATGATCTGCACCCATTTCACAGATAAACACTTCATGAATCGGTTTCAGTTTTTCACGCACAGTGATTGTGATTCCCATTGGTGTATTGAAAGATGCAGGTGTCATCAGTGAATAATAACGTTCAGACAGAATTTCCTGCAGAATATTCTTTGATGAAGTCTTACCGAAAGAGCCTGTAATCCCCACAATCTTAGCAGGACAAGTGCGCAGAATATCTTTTGCCATGTTCATGAACTTGTTTTTGATCTTGTTTTCAATCGGTTCAGTAATCACAGACATCACATACACCAGTACCCAAGGACTTAAATGCGCAACCATCAACATGATTCCCATCAAATGAAGCGGAAGCTGACTCATCAGCACACCATACATCACAAGATACAGAACAATCATAACCATCAGCTGACGTTTTACACGCCAAGTCAGATTCAATGGTTTAATCAGCTGTTTCTTTTTGTCATTCTTAAAGGATACACAAAGAATTAGAAGACCCAGCGCAGCCACAATCCCAAGTGAAATCATTGGATGATTCACAAAGATAGATACAATAATCAGCAGCAATGAAATAAATTCTTTATAATATTTAAAAAATGAAGTACTGATTCTTTCTTTCAGCCAGTCTGTATAACGCTTCAGTTCATAACGATTCTGTTGGAACATATGAAGCGCATGCTTTGTAGGCAATACAATCAGCACCGAAAAAAGCACAAACAATACAATACGAATCACAACATTCATGCTTTTACACCTCTTTCTTTTTCAAAAAATGCATCCAGAATACGATTAAAACGTGCCATCTGATGCCAGTAAGCATAATGATCGTCATTTTCAAAGACAATCAATGCAGCATCTTTCATATG
>JAZRUQ010000222.1:0-4602 GCA_045652605.1 Erysipelotrichaceae bacterium | reverse complement strand
AGTTTTTTGATGACTCTAAAACAATCTTTGAGACAGTAAAAGCTTCTTTTGTGCAGGCAAAAGAGAATTATGAAGCAGAAACAATTTTGACGAAACTGGGATTTAATGATCTGCATCGTCCAGTTAAAGGATTGTCAGGTGGCGAGAAAAAACGTCTGGCATTGGCTTGTGCGCTGTGCGAGCCATGTGATCTTTTACTGCTGGATGAGCCGACCAATCATCTGGATCCTTTGATGATTCTCTGGCTTGAAAAAATGCTGATGCGCTTTAAGGGAGCAATTGTCATGGTAACACATGATCGTTATTTTCTGGAACGCATCTGTACACGTATGATTGAACTGGATCGTGGTGAGCTGTTGATGGCACAGGCCAATTATTCAGCTTATCTTGAATTGAAAGAAAAGATGCTGGCAGAAAAGGAAGCTCAGCATCAGAAGCGACAGAATTTCTTGAGAAAAGAAACGGAATGGATACGTGCCGGTGTACAGGCACGTACGACAAAAAGCCGTGCTCGTATTGAACGTTATGAAGCCTTAAAGGCAATGGCAGCACCTGAACGTATGGGTAAAGTTGAGCTTAATTTTGATTCAGCCCGTTTAGGTGGTAAAACCATTGAAGCTTTGAATGTTTCAAAGACAATGGGTGATAAACTTTTATTTGAAGATTTCAGTTATCTTGTGGATCGCGAAGATCGTTTAGGTATCATAGGAATCAATGGCTGCGGCAAAAGTACGCTGATGCAGATGATGGCAGGAGTATTAAAACCTGATGCTGGATTTGTGGATCAGGGTGAAACGGTCCGAGTAGGATATCTCTCTCAGGAAACACACATGGATGATTTGTCCATTCGTGTTATTGATTATCTGCAGTCTGATCGTATTGAGACGAAAGAAGAGACTCTAAGTGCATCTCAGATGCTGGAACGTTTTCTGTTTCCAAAGAACCTGCATTATCTGACATTAGCTCATATTTCAGGAGGAGAAAGACGACGTTTGGGGTTATTGAAAGTCCTGATGGAACAGCCGAATATTCTGTTTCTGGATGAGCCAACCAATGATCTTGATATTGATACACTGAATGTACTGGAAGAATTTCTGGATGAGTTTAAAGGTGCAGTGATTGTGGTTTCTCATGATCGCTATTTTCTGGATAAGGTCTGTGATCATGTGCTAATTTTCCAGAATGGTTCGATTATGGAATCATTAGGAAGCTTTAGTGAAAATGCAGATAAGATTGAACCTGAAGTCATCAAGAAAGAAAAGCAGATTGCAGTGGTAAAACCGAAGCCAAAAGGTCTTACCTACATGGAAAAGAAAGAACTGGCAGAACTAGAAAAGAAAATGCCTGTTCTGGAAGATAGAATTCATCATTTGGAACAGCAGCTTAATGAGTGTTCTGATTATGAGAAAATTAAAGTATTATCAGATCAGCTTGAATCAGAGCGTGGACTTTTAGAAGAGAATACACTTCGATGGATGGAACTTTCTGAAAAAGCTGAAGGATAAAGAAAAGGCATGTTTCTGTTTTGTTTTCAAATGAAATGGAACATGTTATAATAGGAGCGTTTTTAGAAAACGGTGACTAAATGAAGAAAATTGAAATGTTGATACTTTTGCTGATCATAGGTTTGGATCAGCTGACAAAAAGCTGGATTGAATCGATTCTTCAGCTTCATGAATCCATTGAACTGATTCCTGGATTCTTTTCATTGACTTATGCCAGAAATACAGGTGCAGCCTGGAGCATGCTTGCAGGACAGATGACATTCTTTATCGTTCTGACAAGTGTTGTGCTTTGTGGTCTGATCTGGCTGATGGTCAAAACACCTAAAGAAAGCACATGGACACGCATCAGTTTTTCACTGATTATGGGTGGTGCAATTGGTAATTTTATTGATCGCATCAGTTTTGGCTATGTGCGTGACTTTTTGGATTTTATTATCTTTGGATATGATTTTCCAATTTTCAATGTGGCAGATATGGCGCTGTGCATCGGTGTTGCACTTCTGGCACTTGTGATGCTGATGGACAAGGAGGAAAGTGTTCTATGAGTAAAATTGAACTGGTAATTACAGATGAAATGGCGCTGATGCGTCTGGATAAAGTTCTCTCTTCAGAAATTGAAGATCTTTCCAGAAGCTATCTTCAGACATTGATGGATGAACAGCGTGTTACTGTCAATGGCAAAGTGGTGAAGGCATCCTACAAAGTGAAAGTGGAAGATGTTGTAGTCATTGAGCCAAAAGAAGCAGAAGAACTTGAAGCAATTCCTCAGGATTTGAATCTGGATGTCGTATACGAAGACCACGATGTGATTGTCGTCAACAAGCCAAAGGGAATGGTTGTTCATCCAGGACCTGGTAATCCGGATGGAACACTGGTGAATGGGCTTCTGCATCATTGCACTGATTTGTCGGGCATTAATGGTGTATTGCGTCCTGGTATTGTCCATCGTATTGATAAGGATACAACAGGTCTGATTGTGGCTTGTAAAAATGACAAGTCTCATGAATCTTTGGCAGATCAGCTGATGCTGAAAACGGCATCACGCAAATATCTGGCTTTGGTTCATGGTGTAATGCCGCATGAATTCGGGACAATTGATGCTCCAATTGGACGCGATGATAAAGATCGTCAGAAAATGGCAGTCACTGCAAAAAATTCTAAACCTGCAGTGACACACTTTAAAGTTGTTGAACGATTTGATGATTTCACACTGATGGAATGTCGTCTTGAAACAGGACGTACACATCAGATTCGTGTTCATATGCAGTACATTGGATTCCCGATTGTTGGTGATCCAAAATATTCATTAAGAAAAACAAGAAATGATACCCAGGGGCAGATGCTTCATGCATTTGAGTTGACATTTGTCCATCCATCTACGCAGCAGTCAATGACATTCAATGCACCTCTCCCTGAGTACTTTGAACTGATTTTGAACGAACTCAGAGAGAAAGGAGCACAAAAGTGAAAATTGATGCAAACAAAACAAGATTGATGCAGATTGCAGCTTTTCTAATTAAAAATCACAGTTATCAGTTTGTCAGTGTACAGCAGACAGAACATGAAATCTGGCTGGTGAATCCAAAGAATGATGAATATCCTGTAATTCGTCTGACATCAAGTGAATCAGGCGCATTGTATTTTGATAAAAATCGTGTGCTTCAGATTCATTCTGCAATTTCACAGGTGTTTAAACGTGAAAGTCGTCTTCTGCAGCTGTGCATCAATGATGAAAACAGTGTGGATGAAGATGATGAAATCCTGATTTCAGTTGTACGTCGTGAACAGATTTATGGATTTGATGTGAATTCAGTGTTCCCAGGTATTCAGAAAGCATTGACTCCATTTGATAATCCTCAGATTGAGTATGCTTTGATTTTGAAGGAACTTGAAATGAATTCCCGTCAGAAAGCTGTGCAGAAAAGCAAACTGTTGAAAAGCAAATTACCTTTGGTGACTACTGTCATCATTGCACTGTGTGTCATGATTTACGGTGCTGTCAATCTTTTGGCTGAAGCACATGGTGATCAGATTGCCTGTGCTGTTGCGATGGGTGCATATTACAAAGCATTTGTCGTTTTAGGTGGAGAATACTGGCGTTTTATCACTAGCGGATTTGTTCATTCGGATGTTTTTCATCTATTGATGAACATGATAGCTCTTTACAATATGGGACGTTTCTGCGAAGAAATCTTTGGTTCAAAGAAAATGCTTCTGATTCTTTTTACTTCTGTGGTTTCAGGATGTGCTTTGATGCATCTGACTAACCCAAATATTGTTGGTATGGGGATGTCAGGGGGAATTTATGGTTTGATGGGAGCCTTCCTTGTCTATGCTGGCTCTCGTGGGGTCTTCCGTCAGAGAGCATTTCAAGTGCGTTTATCAAACATTATCTTTGTTAATATGATGTTGAACTTTATGCCTGGTGTTGCCGCTGCTGCTCATTTTGGAGGGCTTTGCTGCGGATTGTTGTGGGGGCTTGTTTTCTGTGATTTGAAAATGGAAAGTGTGCGCAAACACACGGCAGCTTGTCTTGTAGCACTGGCTTTGTTTTTAGGCTACAAAGCAATTCAGGTAAAGGAAGTTGACCCGATTTATCCGGGTACCGATATGAAAACTGCAGAAATTTACAAAGCAATTGGACTTGAGAGTTATGCGGAAAATCTTTTAAATACTACATTCAAGTATTATGTACAAATTGAGGAGGATGCACAATGAAAAGACAACAGGTCATCAGTTGGGATGAATACTTCATGGGATTGGCTCATCTGTCTGCGCTTCGATCAAAAGATCCAAGCACTCAGGTAGGTGCATGTATTGTTGATGGCAACAACAAGGTTGTTTCCATCGGATACAATGGTTTTCCTATGGGGTGCAGTGATGATGAATTTCCTTGGGGAAGAGAAGGCGGCATGCTGGAATCAAAATACGCTTTTGTCGTCCATGCAGAATTAAATGCGATTCTCAATTCACCACGCTCTTTGGCAGGCTGCACATTGTATGTGTCTTTGTTTCCATGCAATGAATGCGCTAAAGCAATCATTCAGTCAGGAATTCGCAAAGTCGTGTATGAATGTGATAAATATGCAAAAGAAGA
>JAZRUQ010000221.1:0-7078 GCA_045652605.1 Erysipelotrichaceae bacterium | reverse complement strand
ATATGTACAATTTGATGTACAGGTATACGGAAGTTTCCTTTCATGATGACCATTCCATAGATATCATCAATTTTTTTAATCGTCCCTGATATGTGCTGATAGGATCCTCCCTGTTTTCTTTTATCAGGTTCAAAATAAGTAATCTGAACATAAGGAGAATGAGGCAGATATTGTGAGATTTCATTTAAAACAGAATTAATAATTTGAATCTGATCTTCACTAAGTGTTATTTTATCCGTGGTTAAACGTGCGGTTTCTTGTACAGCATCTTCATAGCCAGTCAATGCTGCAAAGGGTGAAAACTGTGCGGCGCGATTGGATTTGGACATAGGCTGGTGGACTTTGGAAACAGGTCGAGCCTGATAAAGAATATCCTGATACTTGTTCATGCACGGTGTCCTCCAATCTGTTCATTGCGTTTGACAGACATGGCATCTTCTTCCAGATTCATCAGTTTCAGTACGGAATTCTTTCCGTATTTCTTTTTGATTTCGATTAACGTTTTCTGCAGATTCCTTTCTTTTTTGAGTTCAATTTCTTCCTTTTCCATGGTTTCTTTAAGAGAAGTAAAGTCAGAAAAGAGATTGATCTGAGAAAATTCCTGTTTCTTTAAAGCTTCTGTTTCTGTAATCAAATCACATGCAGTCATATTAATGCGACGGATTAATAGCTTTTTATCAACGATTCTATCATATAATTCAATGAGTGCCTGAGTGATGAGCCGGATGGAGTTCACTCTTCTTGCAAGATGTGTCGTCCCATGGGCGTGTTTTGGGATGCTTCGTCCATAGAAGTCAACTTTCACTTCCTGCTTCACATGCTGTTTTAGATATGGATCTTTGAGATTGTCGATATCATACCCAATCGTCAGAACAAGCTGCTTAGTTACCAGTCCTTTTTCCAGAAGGTCCAGAGCTAATTGTTCTGCCATTTCCTGTACAATGATTTTTGCCTTATCATAGGTATAAGCACAATGCAGCACCTGCCCGCTGCCTAAGGAAGTAGCAGATGGACGATAGGATTTGATTTCCTTCATTGTGCAGTTTTCATATCCCCAGGCATGATCAATCAGCAGTTCAGCATTCACACCAAACAATGCATACAGCAACTCTTCATTATAAAAATCTTTAGCTCCACCTAATGAACATCGGGCAATATCTCCCATGGTATAGAGTCCATTGTCTTCAAGTTTCTTTGCGTAGCCACGCCCTACTCTCCAGAAATCAGTAAGAGGCTGATGGTTCCATAAACGCGTTCTATAGGTCAACTCGTTCAGCTCTGCAATACATACTCCATTTTTATCTGGAGTGGCATGTTTAGCCAGAATATCCATGGCAACCTTGCACAGATACAGGTTGGTTCCTATTCCTGCTGTTGCGGTAATGCCTGTTGAATCATAGACATCTTTCAGAATAAAGGATGTGAATTCACGGGCTGTCATATTGGCAGAACGCAGATAAGGGCTCAGATCGATAAAGACTTCATCAATGGAGTAAACATGAATATCTTCAGGAGCCACATATTTCAGATAAATCTGATAGATTTCTGTGCTGACCTGCATGTAGCGAGCCATACGCGGAGGTGCAATCAGGCAAGTCAATTCAAGAGATTCATCTTTTAGCAGTTCAGGACGATAACATGATTTCCCAGTCAGCTTCCCTTTTGGTGATTGAATACGACGCAGTGTATTGATTTCTTTCATTTTCTGATTTACTTCAAACAAGCGTGCTCTTCCTGAAAAACCAAAAGCTTTCAAAGCTGGTGTTGCGGCAAGACAGATGGTTTTCTCGGTTCTTTCTGCATCTGCAACAACCAGACAAGTGGTCATTGGGTCAAGCCCTCGATCAATGCACTCAACAGAGGCATAGAAAGACTTCAAATCAATCGCAAGATAAACAGAATTCATTCTATCCCTCCTTCGGTATACTTATTTTAAATTTTACTAGAATTATTTTCAAGTCTTGACATACAGGAAATAAATAGAAAACACAGTTTATGAAAACTGTGTTAAAGAAAAATCATGGTTATGACAATACAAATGAGAAGCGGAACAGTCATGTAAGCAAGTATGTTGGAGAAAGATGATCCGCCAGCAGCTTTTCTTCGCTGTTTTAAGTCATAATTCTGCTGCGCCATTTCATGATCAAACACAAATCCTCTTCTTAATTCTATTGTTCGTGCTGAATAACCATCTGTGATAAGAAAGAATCCTCCAATTAAAGCTACTCCAGTCCAAAGATAAAACAGCAGATTGATTTGATGAAATGTGCAATATCCAAACACTGAGAAAACAACGATATTCCATACCAGCAAAAAAGATTTTGAAGAAATGGTAATATTATTTTTCCTGTCTTGATGGGGATATGAGAAAGTTTGTTTGATTTCTTTGTAATGCTTCAGAAAGAAAACAATACCAAGAATGAGAACCCCGATCAACAAAGGCGTTGACTTGTTAAGTTCGCTCATATAGTAAATTGTTGTTAAATTATTCTGTTTTGAATCCAGTACTGGAATAATGTAATATGCTCCGTTTGCGGAATATTGCAGAATCAGTAATGCATAGACAATGACACCTGCCAGCCAATGCAGCATTGAGACTGAGATCCATTTCATTCCAGCGAAAATCAAAACTGCAAAGGAGCTAATCAAAAGCAGAAAAGCAAGAAAGCTTTTGGGGAATGCTTCTGGGAATAGATAAGGAAATAGAAGAAACTGTATGAGATAAAGAAGAACAAATACAAAGATAAGCCCAACAGGCTGAAGAATACGTTTAATTTGATTCAGATAATGGAATTTTGAAATTGTGATGGTCTTCTGTATGATTTCATCTACTTCGACTGGCTTTACAGGAGTTATGTTTCTTTGACTTTGTAAAAGCTCAGCAGTGCTGATTTGAAGCACTTCAGCAAGAGGCATAAGCAGATTGATATCCGGAAGACTGACACCCGTTTCCCATTTGCTGACAGCTTTTGAAGAGATATTCAGCTTTTCTGCAAGTTCACTTTGAGTCATGTTGTTTTCTTTTCTAAGCTGAGCTATAAAATTACCAAATTGTTTCTTATCGATGTTCTTCATGGTGCATCCTCCTGATTTTATTGTAGAAAAGCATTAAAAAACAGTCAACCGATAGGTAATCGACATGTGAAAAAACTAGAAAATGATGTGAAATACCATGACAGAGTGATAAAATAATGTCTATGAAAAAGATTTGGAGGAATAAAGATGACTCTTATGAACAAAGAGGCATTTAAAAAAGGATTTCAGGATGGTGTACCCATTGCGTTAGGTTATGCAGCTGTATCTTTTGCGTTAGGAATTGCGGCAAGAAACAGTGGGCTCAGCTGGATAGAAGCAACAGTCATGAGTTTGATGAACAACACGTCTGCAGGTGAATTTGCAGCATTGGAACTGATTCGTACAGGAGCACCTTATGCTGAACTGGCAATGACACAGCTTGTGATCAATTTGCGATATTTGTTGATGTCATGTGCTCTGTCACAGAAAATGGACGAAAAAACATCTGTTTTTCATCGTTTGTTGGTGGGTTTTGATGTGACAGATGAAATCTTTGGAATTTCAATTGCGTATCCGGGTAAACTGAATCCTTTCTATAGTTATGGTGCGATTATCATTTCGATTCCATGCTGGGCTGCAGGGACGTGCTTTGGAGTGCTGCTTGGAAATATCCTGCCTGCAAGTGTGGTATCAGCGCTGAGTGTTGCATTGTACGGTATGTTTCTGGCGATTGTCATTCCTCCAGCAAGAGAATCCAAAGTGCTTGCAGGTGTTGTGATTGTTTCAATGGCTTCCAGTATCCTGTTTGACTGGATTCCACTTCCATCATGGATGAGCGGCGGAATGAAGATTATTGTGCTGACTGTGGTGATTTCGTTGCTGGCGGCAATTTTGTTTCCGGTAAAGGAGGATGCTCAGAATGCGTAAAGAAGTCTTTCTGGCCATTATCGTGATGGCAGGTGTTACCTATCTGATTCGTGTGCTTCCTTTGATTCTTTTAAGAAAACCGATTAAAAATCAGATTTTTAAATCATTCCTGTATTATGTACCGTATGTCACATTAAGTGTCATGACCGTTCCAGCAATTTTGACCGCAACACAAAGCCCGATATCTGGTGCTATTGGTTTAGCTACTGCAATTGTGCTGGCATATCGTAAAGCATCTTTGATACAGGTTGCAGCATTTGCCTGTGCTGCTGTTTATCTTGTAGAATTGATTCTGTTATAAAACTTGTAAAAAGATAAACTTGAATGGTGAGGTATCCTATGAAAATAGAAAAAAGAATGAAACCTTCCTTTTCTGTCATCGGTAAAGAAGGTTCAACGCGCGATGGACATGGTTTTATTCAAAAATTGTGGAAAGATGCAGATTCTCATTTCAGCGAAGTTCAAGCCTTAGCTAAAAAAGATGAGAATGGAAATTATACTGGTTTTTGGGGAGCAATGTCCGATTTTACACGTTCCTTTCATCCTTGGGAAGAAAACTTCACACAAGGATACTATCTTGCAGGTGTTGAATGTGTTGATGAGGCCTGTGCCCCAGAGGGATGGACGAAATGGACGATACCGGGTTATGAATATCTATGTGCAGAAGTAGAAGATGAAAATGCTTTTACAGATGTACTGGAATATATGAAGTTAAATCATATTCCTTTGGCAGGAGCAGTTCATGATTTTACTTGTCCATCAAATGGAAAGAATTATATGTTTTTTCCTATAAAAAAACTTTAACAACAAATAAAAATCCTCCCTGTGGGAGGATTTTATAGTTTGAGAATCATTTTGATGTGTGGGATGCCATCTTCCAGAAATTCTTCTGAACATTGTACAAATCCCTGAAGTTCATAGAAGTTTTTAGCATAGGTTTGTGCTTCAATGACGATTTCATCTGCATGATAGATTTCTTTTGCGGCTAAAATACCAGCTTTTAAAACGAGTGTTCCGAATCCTTTTCTGCGATATTTAGAGATGACACGGCCAATACCCACTTCATCAAAAGCAATTCCCTTATCTAAAACGCGAAGATAAGCAACGATTTCCTCATGATCTTTCACAAAAACATGCAGAGAATTTCTGTCTTTCTGATCAATATCTGGATAAATGCATTGTTGTTCAATGATGAAGATGTCTTGACGAAGTTTGAGGATTTCATAGAGTTCATTTGTACTCAATTCATCAAATGTTTTTACAAAGGTTTCCATGATTCCCCTTCTTTCAGTTTTTTCAGGTAGAGCTCATACAGGATTGGCATTGCGCTTCCTTTTCTTTGAGGGAAATAATTGAGTGCTTCTTTATAATGAACCCATTGTGCACCTTGAATCTCACAGGATAAGTTGAATTCCTGTTTTTTTGCTTTGGCAAGGAAACAGTGCATCAATTGTTCACGACGTTCAAACCAGTAAGTTCCTGTCATTTCCAAAGATTCAAGTTCAAGTCCAAGTTCTTCAAAGATTTCTCGTTGTGCACATTGTTCAGCAGTTTCACCTGGAGTAATATAACCAGAAACAAATGTTTTGAACTGTGTAGAAAGATGAGCCTGATCTAAAAGTGCGATTTCCTGTTCTTCATTGACAACCATAGCGATAATGCAGCTGTGAAAACTGTCAAACCAGTACTTTTCACAAGGTTCGCAATATGGGACAAGTCCATCATCACCTGCTTGTCTAAATCCAAGTTTTGTGCCGCAATCAGGGCAATAAGTATAACGCATAGTAAATCTCCAGTCTCTTTGATTCAATGATAGAATCAGAAGAAACAACAGTCAAGAAAATGTGATATGATAAATACAGTGATTTTTTTAGGAGAATTTGTATGTCGAATCGTCAGAAACAGAACATCGATATGGTTAATGGACCTTTGGTGAAGAATATATGGAAGTTTGCAGTGCCATTGATGCTGACAAACTTTCTGCAGATGTTGTTTAATGCAGCAGATACAGTGATTGTAGGTCGTTTTGCAGGTCAGCAGGCATTGGCTGCAGTTGGCGCAACTGGGTCATTGTGTTTTCTCTTGGTTTCCATGTTTAATGGACTAAGTATTGGAAGCAATGTACTAATCGCTAGATACTTAGGGGCAAAAGAAGAAGATAAGATTGAAAAGGCAGTACATACTGCCATCACAATGGCTGCATTCAGCGGTCTGATTTTGATGGTACTTGGTTATTTCTTGTCCAAACCAATGCTTCAGATGATGTCAACCCCTGCAGATATCATTGATTTGAGTGAGTTGTACATGCGTATTTATTTTATGAGTGCATTGTTTGGTCTGATTTACAACTTTGGTGCTTCCATTTTACGAGCTAAAGGTGACACAAAACGACCATTGTATTTCTTAGGGATTAGTGGTGTAACCAATGTAGCATTGAACATGTTGTTTGTCATTGTGTTTGACTGGAGTGTTGCAGGTGTTGCGATTGCGACAGTCATTTCCCAGGCAATGTCATCCATCATGGTTTGTGTCACTTTAATGAAAGAAAAAGATTCAACACATCTTGATTTGAAGAAACTTGGTATTGATTGGTCCATGGCTTGGAACATCATTAAAATTGGTGTGCCGGCAGGAATTCAGGGGATGGTGTTCTCATTGAGCAATGTGGTTGTGCAGTCCAGCATCAACTCCTTTGATTCATCCGTCATTGTTGCAGGAAACAGTGCAGCTGGAAACATTGAAAGCTTTGTCTATATTGGTGTCATGGCCTTTACTCAGGCATGCATCACCTTCACAAGTCAGAACGTGGGAGCGAAAAACTATGCCCGTATTCAACAGATTTTCAACACAACCATGGTGATGACTGTCATTGCATCCGGATCCATCGGATTTGCGGTTTGGCATTTTGGTGAATTTTTCCTGAGCCTTTATGCAAGTGAAGCTGCTGTCATTGAAGCAGGCATGATCCGCATGGGATATGTGGGTCTGTTCCTTGTGATCAATGGTATTCTGGATGTCTTTGTTGCATCCATGCGCGGTATGGGTTATTCCACCTTGCCGACCATTGTCATGTTGGTAGGAATCTGCGGTGTTCGTTTGGCCTGGTTGTGGATTGTCTTCCCGATGATCAGAGAAC
>JAZRUQ010000220.1:0-1704 GCA_045652605.1 Erysipelotrichaceae bacterium | reverse complement strand
CAGAGAACTAGCTCAGCAGTTGTTCAACCGTGCCAAAGTAATGCTGGAAGCAGATCCATCATTAAGAGTTCGCCTTGTCATTGGTGGACAGGAAAAAAGCCGTGCACTTGAATCATTGAATACTCAGCCTCATGTGGTTATCGGTACACCAGGCCGTATCAAGGACCTGTTTGTTGATGAAGGGGCACTTCGTCTTGAAAATGCACGTGTCATGGTGGTCGATGAAGCCGATATGACACTTGAATTTGGGTTCCTTGATGATGTCGATGCGATTGCAGGAAGAATGCCTGCAGATCTTCAGATGATGGCTTTCAGCGCGACAATCCCACAAGGTCTTCGTCCATTCTTGAAGAAATACATGAAGAATCCTCAGACAATTCAAATTAAATCTGAAACTGCAGTTTCTCCTAAGATTGAACATGTTTTAGTTCCATGCCGTCATCAGAGTTATGAAGAAGCATGTCTGCAGTTGGTGGATGGATTTATTCCATATGTATGTCTTGTGTTTGCCAACACACGTGAGGAAGCTGCCAGCTGTGCTGCTGCACTTCGCATGAAGGGAATTTCAGTTGTTGAACTGCACGGTGGTCTTGAACCTCGTCAGCGTCGTCAGGCAATGCGTCAGCTGGAAAATCTGGAACAGTCTTTTGTCGTTGCAACAGACATTGCGGCTCGCGGAATCGATGTTGATGGCGTAACTCATGTTATTTCACTGGGATTCCCAACTGAAAAAGACTTTTTTATTCATCGTGCAGGACGTACTGGTCGAGCAGGACGTGAGGGGACATGCTTTGCACTGTACAAAGATTCAGATATGAATACAGTTCAGTATTTTAAGGAACGCGGCATTCATTTTGAACATCGTGTCTTTAAAAATGGTCAGTGGCAGAATCTTAAACCTTTGACTCAGACTAAGAAGATGACAAAGTCTGAACAGATGGAAAAAGACATTGCGAAGTCTTTGATGCGTAAAAAAGAAAAAGTTAAACCTGGCTATAAGAAAAAACGCAATGAAGAAATTCAGAAAATCAAACGCAAGCAGCGTCGTGCGATGATTGATGCAGAAATCCAGAAGATTCGTAAAGAAAAGTATAAACAGGCACAGCGTGCTAAACGTGAGGATAGCTCAGAATGGTAATTCTTGGAAGCCATTGTTCCATGAAAGCTCCTAAGTTTCTTTCAGGCTCTGTACAGGAGGCTCTAAGCTATGGAGCAAATGCTCTCATGATTTATACAGGTCCACCTCAAAACACTCTGAGAAAGCCTGTAGAAGCACTTAAGATACAGGAAGCTCAACAATTGATGAAAGCACACGGCATACCATCGGAACATATGATTGTCCATGCACCGTACATCATCAATTTAGGAAACAGTGTCAAACAGGAAACCTATCAGCTTGGTGTTGATTTTCTTAAAAATGAAATTCAGCGAGTACAGGCAATTGGAGCTAAATATCTGATTCTGCATCCTGGATCACATACAATCGCGTCTTTTGAAGATGGCATGAATCAGATTATCCGTGGATTGAATGAAGTTTTATGTCAAGAGGATGATGTCATCGTTTGTCTTGAAACCATGTCTGGCAAAGGTTCAGAAGTAGGATTTACGTTTGAACAGATACAGAACATGATTGAAAACACAAAACTGAATCATAAGCTGGGTGTATGTCTTGATACATGTCATATCCATGATGCTGGTTATGAT
>JAZRUQ010000219.1:0-6076 GCA_045652605.1 Erysipelotrichaceae bacterium | reverse complement strand
CTTTACAAAAGGGTTTTACGATGGTATATTAACTGAGCCTTCGATGAGGTACACAGCAATGAAAGTATTAAGCTTATGGATAGCCCTCATCGATTTATATACAAAGATTCAAGACAGCCTAAAAGGCTGTCTTTTTGGTTTTTATGACTATTCAACTGTCAGTTGATTAAAATACAACTAAGAAGATCGGTAAACAACCGGGCATCAATGGGAAGAGAAGGAATTCTTCGATAAAATAGAAGCATCAAAGGAGTGACTGAAATGAAAACTTTAGGAAAAAAGATCAGTGAGTATCGTAAATTGCATGATATGACACAGGAGGAGCTGGCTGTTCAATTGAATGTGACTGCTCAGGCTGTATCAAAATGGGAGAATGACTTAAGTATTCCTGATTTGCCGATTTTGATTGAATTGTCAGAGCTGTTTCATGTGTCATTGGATGAGTTGGTAAAGCAGAAAGAAAATACTGTACCTGTTGTGGTAGCTGAACCTTTGCGCAAACCGGTTGAACAGATGCTGCTGAAAATCAAGGTGCTGAGCTGTGAGGGGGATAAAGTGAATGTGAATCTTCCTTTAGGTTTTGTAAAAGTATGCATGCAGATGGGTGTCAGTATGCCTCAAGTTGGCGTAAATCAGGATGTGATGAAAAACATTGATTTTGATGCGCTGATGAAAATGATTGATTATGGTGTTGTAGGTAAACTGGTTGAAGTTGAAAGTGCTGATGGGGACCATATTGAGATTTACGTAGAATGATGAAAATCAGAATAGTTTCAGGAAAACATAGAATCTTTCTTCCTGTACCTTATTTTATGATGGATAATCCAGTCTCTTTGATGATTGTTCGTAAAGCGCTTCAGAATGATGAGAATCAGATTGATGTGGATGTTGTAATGAGACTTATGAAAGAGTTCCCCAAGATGGCCAAATCTTATAAAGGTCTTGAGCTTGTGCGTGTTGAAAGTTCAGATGGTCAGTTTGTACAGATTGTGCTTTAACATAATTTCACATATTGATTTGAAATTTGTACGATAGAAATTGCGTATTCTAATCTTGCAAGAGATAATAGCTTGCAAGAAGTCAAATCCCCTAGTGACTTCACACAATTCTATCCCCTTATAAAATGAAGAAGGACCGACAAGGGTCCTTCTTCATTTTTATAGGTAAAAAATAGAGAGAGTGAGCGTCTGATTGTATATGTCAGGTAAAAATTTGGTATAATAGGGTACGGATTGATGGAGTGCGAAAGAGTATGAGTCAAGATAAAATTATTATTAAAGGGGCTAAAGAGAACAATCTGAAAAACATTGATCTTGAAATCCCTAGAAATCAACTGGTAATTATGACAGGGCTGTCTGGTTCAGGAAAGACATCTCTGGCTTTTGATACGATTTATGCAGAAGGGCAGCGCCGTTATGTGGAATCGCTGTCTGCGTATGCGCGTCAGTTTTTAGGTGGTGTTGAAAAACCGGATGTGGAAATGATTGAAGGGTTAAGTCCGTCCATTTCAATTGATCAGAAGACCACCAGCAACAATCCTCGTTCGACTGTGGGGACTGTGACTGAAATTTATGATTATCTTCGTTTGTTGTATGCACGAGTAGGGACGCCATATTGTCCTGTGCACAATACACCAATTGAAAGTCAGACCATTGTTCAGATGGTCAATCGTGCTATGGCTTTTGAAGATGGTACACGTCTGGAAGTATTGGCGCCGGTAACGCGCAATCAGAAAGGTACTTTTAAAGATTACTTTGAAAAATTGAGAAAAGATGGCTATCTGCGTATTTATGTGGATGGTGAGATGCGTCTTTTGGAAGAAGAAATCGTTTTAGATAAAAACAAGAAGCACAATCTGGATATTGTGGTAGACCGTATCAAGAAGAATGAGAATTCACGTTCTCGTCTGCATGATTCAATTGAAAATTCATTGAAACTGGCTAATGGTTTATGCTTATTGAAAACACCGGATGAAGAAGTGTTGTTTTCCAGCAATTATTCGTGTGTGGAATGTGGATTTTCACTGCCTGCACTTGAGCCTCGCCTGTTTTCATTCAACTCGCCATTAGGTGCGTGTGATCATTGCAAGGGTCTTGGTTCTGTGATGAGTGTGGATCTGGATTATCTGATGCCGGATCGTTCTTTATCGATTGCAGAGGGCGGTATTCGCTACTATAAGAATATAGTGGGGACTGAAAACATTGAGTGGCAGCGTTTTGCGGTGTTGTGCAGACATGCAAAAGTGGATATCAACACACCTTTGAATGAGTTGACGGACAATCAGATGGATCTGCTGCTGTATGGTTCCAGAACTCCGATTGCCTATACCATTCACAGTTCTTCTGGAAACAAATACATGAAGAATGAATTTGTGGAAGGTGTTGTCACAATGATTGAACGTCGTTATCTGGAAACAACATCAACCATGTCAAAAGAATGGTATGCCAGCTTTATGGCTGAGCACAAGTGTCCGAAGTGTCATGGCAAGCGTTTGAATGAAATGGCACTGAGTGTGCGTGTTGGTACTAAAAACATTCATGAGTGGACTCAGATGTCAGTGATTCAGGCTATTGACTATATGAACAATCTGTCTTTGGATCCAATGAAAGCAGAGATTGCCCGTCTTGTAACACAGGAAATCTTAAATCGTCTTACATTCTTAAAGGATGTAGGTCTTGAATATCTGACATTGGATCGTCTTGCAGGGTCATTGTCTGGTGGTGAAGCGCAGCGTATTCGTCTGGCAACACAGATTGGATCACATCTGACAGGGGTCCTGTATGTGCTGGATGAACCATCAATTGGTTTGCATCAGCGCGATAATGCCCGTCTGATTCAGACACTGAAAAACATGCGTGACTTAGGAAACAGCTTGATTGTGGTTGAACATGATGAAGAAACCATGCTGGAGTCTGATTTCATTGTGGATATTGGTCCTGGTGCAGGTGTGCATGGGGGTCAGGTAATTGTTGCAGGTACGCCTGAAACGGTTATGAACTGTGAAGCATCCATTACAGGTCAGTATCTCTCTGGCAGAAAGAAGATTGAGATTCCTTCCAAGCGCAGAAAAGGCAATGGACAGAAAATCAAAATCATTGGTGCGAAAGAAAACAACCTGAAAAATGTGAATGTAACTTTCCCGCTTGGGTCATTCAATGTGGTAACGGGTGTATCAGGCAGCGGAAAGAGTTCGCTGGTCAATGAGATTCTGTGCAAGGCTGTGCAGCATTCTTTAGGGAAAGTGCGTGTAAAACCGGGTCTGCACAAAGAGATTCAAGGTCTGGATCAGGTCGATAAGGTGATTGAGATTTCTCAGGATCCGATTGGTCGTACTCCACGTTCAAATCCTGTGACATATACAGGTGTTTTTGATGATATCCGTGATTTGTTTGCACTGACACCAGAAGCTAAAATGCGTGGTTATGATAAGGGTCGTTTCAGTTTCAATGTCAAGGGAGGCCGTTGTGAACGCTGTCAGGGTGATGGTGTTAAACGTATTTCCATGAACTTTTTGCCGGATGTGTATGTTCCGTGTGAAGAGTGTGAAGGCAAGCGATACAATGAAGAAACACTTCAGGTCACTTACAAAGGAAAGAACATCTTTGATGTACTGGATATGACTGTAGAAGAATCTCTTGAGTTTTTCAGTGGGATTCATAAAATCAAATCAAAACTTCAGACTTTGCATGATGTAGGTCTGGATTATATCAAGCTGGGACAGGCTTCAACGACATTGTCGGGGGGAGAAGCTCAGCGTGTTAAATTGGCCAGTGAACTTCAACGCAAGGCAACTGGCAAAACCGTCTTTATTCTGGATGAACCAACAACAGGTCTTCACACCCATGATGTGAAAAAGCTGCTTCAGGTGCTTCAGCGCATTGTGGACAATGGGGATACGGTGATTGTTATTGAACACAACCTGGATGTGATCAAATCAGCAGATTACATTGTGGATATGGGCCCTGAAGGTGGAGATAAAGGTGGAACGGTTGTCGTTTCTGGAACTCCTGAAAAGATTGCGGAATGTGAAGCAAGCTGGACAGGGCGATATTTAAAAGAAGTATTGAAGAGAGGGTGAGCGGTATGGAATTTGAAGGTCGTGTGACGATAAAAGAGATTCTTGATCATTTTGATTATGAACATCTTGTAGGGAATGAAGAATCACTTAAACGTTGGGTTGTCGTGCCTGATGTGAATCGACCAGGTCTTGAACTGACAGGTTTTTTTGAACATACTGAGCCTCGTCGTATTCTGATTATTGGTGCAAAAGAAGAGTCTTATCTTGCAACATTGGATGAAAAAACACAGCGTGAACGTTTTGAAAACATTCTGGATGGGTTTACTCCTGCGTTGATTCTGACAATGGACCGCAAGTGTCCGGAATCATTGAAGGAAGTTGCAGAAAAGCACAACTTCCCAGTGCTCAGAAGTCCACAGCCGACATTCAGAGTGATGACAGACCTGATTACATTTCTGGATTCAAAACTGGCTCCTCAGGATACATTGCATGGCGTTCTTTTGAATGTGTATGGCAAGGGTGTTCTGATTGTTGGTGAAAGCGGTATGGGTAAATCGGAAATTGCGCTTGAATTGATTCGCAGAGGTCATCTTTTGGTATCGGATGATCGTGTTGATGTTGCCCGTATTCACAACAAGATTACAGGAAGAGCACCAGAGCTTTTGGAAAGCATGCTGGAAATCAGGGGTCTTGGTGTGATTGATGTTGAAAAGATGTTTGGCGGGTCTGCTTTGCTGGAAGAAACAGATGTGCAGCTGGTTATCCGTCTTGAAAAATATGTAAAAGATAAAGAATACAATCGTGTGGGTAATGTAGAAGAGTTGCATTATCCAATTCTTGATTTGAATATTCCTATGGTTGTGCTTCCTGTCATGGAAGGGCGAAGCATGGGGGTTCTAATTGAAGCTGTTGTGTCAAACTTCCGTTTAAGAGAAAGAGGAATCAACAGTTCAAAAGACTTTGAACAAAAAGTTTTAGATCATATTGAGCGTAAAAACAAGCTCAATCGTTTAGGTGGTGAATAAAAATGGAGTTTTTTCCTAGTCCAAAGGTATTTCTGCAGATAGGTCCATTTTCAATCGCTTGGTATGCAATCTGTATTATGATTGGTGGTATTTTTGGTTGTTCAGTATCAGCACGTGAGCTGAAAAAGAATGGCTATAGTACTGAAACCATTGAAGATTTGTTTATGGGAGCGTTTATCTGTGGAATTATCGGAGCACGTTTATGGTATTGCGTGTTCTATGATTTCAATTATTATTTTTCAAATCCAGTGAATCTTTTGAAGATCTATGAAGGTGGATTGGCAATTCAGGGTTCTCTGGTTGGTGGTGCACTGTTTGTGGGCTGGTACTGCTGGAAACACAAAATGAATTTCTTCCGTACAGGAGATGCGATCTTACCTCATATGCTGCTGTGTCAGACATTTGGGCGCTGGGGCAACTTTATGAATCAGGAAGCATATGGAAGCATTGTTTCTGAAAGCTTCTATGCAGGGTGGCCGTCATTCATTGCAGAAAAGATGTTTATAGATGGTGCTTATCGCATGCCGACTTTCTTCTTTGAAAGTGTATGCAATCTGATTGGCTGGATTCTGATTTATTTTATCTATCGCAAAGTGTCAAAGCCAAAACGCGGCAATCTGATTTATGCCTATCTGATGTGGTATGGTGTGACTCGCTTCTTTATTGAAGGATTGCGTACAGATTCATTGATGATTGGGCCGCTTCGTATGGCTCAGCTGACATCTTTAGTATTTATTGTCGTTGGTGTTGCAGGAACTTTGGGATTATTCAGAAAGCTGTTTAAAGGACCTAAGCCTGTTGTACTGTTTGATTTGGATGGCACATTGCTGAATACTGAACCTGCAATTTTGGAAAGCTATCGTCATTTATTTGAAAAGTATGCACCAACAGTTGAATTTGATCGTGAAAAACAGGTTTCTGTTATTGGACCACCTTTGTCAAAGATGATGAAAATCTATTTTCCTGCTCAGGATGTCGATGAGCTGATTCAAGAATATCGTGAAATCAACAAGGCGATTCATCCTGATACAGT
>JAZRUQ010000218.1:0-11665 GCA_045652605.1 Erysipelotrichaceae bacterium | reverse complement strand
GTTTCCAATGCAAAAGAAGCATTGATCAATTCATTGATTGACTATAACATGTACCCTGAACTTGCAGGACATATCAATTATGAAGCATCGGAATTAAAGACAACTTCACTGAATCTATCTAAAACAGGGCAGCAGAGAACTGCTGTACAGCTTGTGATCAAGACAAATCATCAGCTCTCTGAAAACAAACTGTTCAAAGATACAATTTCAACAACTGTAGAATTTGATGTCAGAGATCTTGAAAGTCCTGTACTTGTCCCTGAGAAAGATAAACTGCAGCGTTCCATCAACGCTGAACTTGACCCTTATCAACTCATACAAGTGAATGACAATGATCCTGCAGGACTTACATTAACTTATACAACCGACTATGATAACCAGATTCCTGGCATTTACTTCATTACGTATACAGCCACAGATGCTGCAGGCAACAGTTCAACCCTGACTTTGCCAATTCATGTATCTTCTCAAAAGTACACTCACTACAGCCAGAACAGTGCAATGATTGATGAAATGCATACACTGATCAATGAGTATCGTGCTTCCTATGGACTGGAGCCATTTGAACTGGCACCAGCCAACGGGCAGCATGCATTGGGTGTCCGCGCTTGTGAAGCACGTTCTTTCCTGTCTCATGATCGACCAGATGGAAGACATTATAGAACTGCACTTGATGAATATGGAGTAGAATACTCATCTCCCTTTGAGATTCTCTCTTTTGCAGGAACATCGGCATCAGATGGTCTGAACTGGTGGAAAAACTCACCCGATCACAACGCTCGATTATTGACAAGAATAAGCAATAAAATCGCAATCGGCACCTGTGATGGACTATGGGCTGCCATTGTATACAACGATTAAAACTCTCTGAAAAGAGAGTTTTTTTCATTTATATAGAAAAAAGACATCCGAAGATGTCTTAATTGTTGAAGTATACAAACAGCATGCGGTCTTTGCCGTTGATGTCTTTCAGCACTTCAGCTCGCACATCACCAAAGTGTTTTCTGACTTCTTCCAGCATGATTTCTCTTTGATCCCAGCCCATTTCAAATGCCATAAATGATTTTGGTTTCATGATTTTTGGAGCTGCTTCAAAGACTTTTCTATAGAAATACAGACCATCTTCTCCACCAAACAATGCCACATGAGGTTCAAAGTCTTTGACTGACTCTTCCAGCACTTCATCGTTTTTGATGTATGGCGGATTGCAGACCAGCACATCCAGTTTCATTCCTGCATCAACCAGCGGCTGAGCCATATCTCCCTGCATCCAGTTGATTTCTACGCCGATGTTCTCAGCGTTTTTCTTTGCGACCTCCAATGCATCAAAACTGATGTCACTGGCACTCATACGCAGCTTAGGCTCTTCCTTTGCCAGTGTAATCGCAATGGCACCAGAACCTGTTCCTACATCAGCGCAGATGATTTCATCTTTATCAGAGAAATATTCATCAATATCTGCCAGCACATTGGCAACCAGCTCTTCTGTTTCAGGACGAGGAATCAGCACGCGATCATCCACTACGAAACGATACCCATAGAACCAGGAATATCCCAGCACATAGTTCATTGGTTCATGATTCAGGATGCGTTCAACTCCTGCAAGATATGTCTTTTCCAGTTCAGCATCCGCTTCCTGCTCATTGCACATGTAGTAGTCGTAACGTTCCTTTTCAGAAAGTTCCAGCATATACAACAGTGCAGTGCTTTCAGGAATCCCTTTTTCCGCAAAAGCCTTCTCAGCGCTTCTGACCAGTTCTCTATAAGTTGGCATTCTGTTCCCCTGCCATTTTCTGACGCTGTTCTTCATCCAGCAGAGCCTGAATCACATCATCCAGCTTGCCTTCTACGATACGGTCCAACTGATTGATGGTCAGATAAATTCTGTGGTCAGTCACACGGTTCTGTGGATAGTTGTATGTTCTGATCTTTTCAGAACGGTCTCCAGTACCGATTTTGGCACGACGAACTGCACCTTCAGCTTCTTCTTTACGTCTCTGATATTCTTCATAAACACGCGCACGAATCAGCTGCATTGCAGTTTCACGGTTAGCGTGCTGCGAACGCCCATCCTGACAGTTGACAGTAATTCCCGTAGGAATATGTACAATACGTACAGCTGAGTCTGTCTTGTTGACATGCTGTCCTCCAGCACCAGATGCACGATGTGTTTCGATTGTCAGATCAGCTGGATCAATTTCAATATCTGCTTCTTCTGCTTCAGGCAGCACCAGTACAGTTGCAGTCGATGTATGAATGCGTCCCTGTGTTTCTGTCTTTGGCACACGCTGTACACGGTGAGATCCTGATTCAAACTTCAGGTGACGATATACATCTTCACCCTTAACCATAAATGAGATCAGAGTGAATCCACCAGCTTCACTTTCGCTGGCTTCCATCACTTCAAATTTCCATCCCTTTGTTTCACCATAACGGCAATACATACGGTACAGATCTCCCGCAAAGATATTCGCTTCATCTCCACCTGCAGCTCCACGGATTTCCACGATAGCGTTGTGGTCATCATTAGGATCCTTTGGAATCAGAAGCACTTCAATACGTGCAATCAGTTCTTCTTTCTTTGGCAAAAGTTCTGACAGTTCAAGTTCTGCCATTTCCTTGATTTCTTCATCATCTTCCTGCATCATCTCTTCAGCCTGTTCAATATGGCTTAAAAGTGTTGTCAGTTCAACATAGGCTTCAGCCTGCTGGCGAATACCAGCCTGTTCCTTGGCCAGTTTTGTCAGTTCTCTTGGATTGGATGTTACTTCAGGGTCCATCATCAGATTGTTGATTTCTTCATAACGATCATGACTGCCCTTCAATCGATTCAACATGACTTCCATGGTCAATTTCCTCCTGTTTCTTTATAATTAAATTTTCGTTTCCATTATACCAAAAAAAATAAGGGTTGAATTCCCTTATTTTTATTTAATGCCGTACTTCTTATTGAACTTTTCAATACGTCCAGCTGCAGCAGCAAAACGCTGTCTACCAGTGTAGAATGGGTGGCAGTTTGAGCAAGTATCTACCTTGATGCTGTCTTTGATAGAACCTGATTCAAATGTAGCGCCACATGACTGGCAAGTAACTGTGCATTTCTTGTAGTTTGGATGAATTCCGTTTTTCATGTCTTTCTCTCCTTCCGCCTTGGGTATCACATCAACCCAAAGTAAGTGCTCATAAATAATATCATGGCACTTTCGTTTCTGCAAGCACTTTTTCGTAAGAAAATGCTTATTTTAAGCCACTTTTTACCATTTTCACTAGATTGATGAGAGGGCCATGACTTTCGATAAATCACGGATTGTTTTCTTGGCAGTATCACCTGCAAGCTCAGTAAAAATCCCCACTAAGACAGGTTCTTCCTGATACAAAACAGCCATCGTATGTTCATATCGATCATATTCACCATACTTCTGTGCTACTTCAAAATCAAAATTGTTGGACTGAATGTACTGTCCTTTTGCCGCAATTTTCATCCAGTCAATCAATTGACTGTACTGATCCTGATGAGCATAGAGTCTTTTCATCACATTCAGCATGATGGCAGCACTGATCAGATTGCGTGTATAAAACTCTTCTTCAACTGGCTGATCTGAAAACTGCGCAAACCACTGTCGAAACGTTGTTCCTGTATAATCCTTGTAATATTCTCTCATCATGTGATTGGATGGATTATCCGAATACACAATGGCTAGTTCCATGCACTCTTTCAATGGAGCACACTGTCCATAAACATAACTGTCATACAGAGCCTTGGCATCACTTTCTTCATAGTGACGCTCACAATATTTCAATGCCGTATCATAAGAGACAACACCCTGATGCACAAGATCAGTCCACGCCATCACAACAGGCACCTTGATTGTACTTGCAGCCAGCATCATGACATTTTCACGATACACATACGTATCATTTGTCGATGGTTTGTAATAAAACAGACTCACTTTATCTTCTATCTGATGTTCTTTCAGATATTTCTCAATTGCGCTTACCATGACTTCATACCAAATGTCACAGGCTGAGCGACATCCACTTCTGCAATCTTTTCAAGCATCTCATCTGCGAAATCATAAACTTCAACCTTGTTGTCATCGGTGCAGCTCACCATAAGCAAGTCTTCTACAAACATCAGATCTCGCGGTGTGCGCCCACAGCCAAATGAACCTACTGGCAGAATATGATTTCCATAGGGTTTAAACACATGAATGCGGTCCTGTCCACGCACTGAAGCACAGACATATGCACCATCTTCACTGATTGCATTGCCTCCGCTGTACCATCCTTTTTGATCGGCCATCTGCCAGCGATCCACAACAGACCAGTTTTCAGTTTCCAGCACGATGAGCTCATTGGAATATTCTGTGTTCATATAAGCAGTCTTCCCATCAGGGTGAACACTCAACAGACGAATGTTGATGGATGGATATTCTACAATCTTTTTCACATTCAAATTCATGTCCTCATACACAATGAATTGCTGATGACCATTTTCAATACCGATAATCTGACCATCTTTCAGCTTCTGAATGTAATGAGATTTTGTCTTTCCTTCATAGTTTTCTCTTTTGTGAACACAATGTGCCGTAAATTCTTCTTTTTCAAAATCAAAGACACTGTCTATGCCGCTTTCATAGCTGGCCAGAAGAAACTTGTTTTCAACTACCTGACCATAGCTATAGAAATATTCTGATGGATAGGATTTCATCATCTGGTAATTCTCATCATACACTTCAATTCTGGATCCTTCAGGATATTTTACTGAAAGATACAGATGCTGATTGTATTCAGTCACCAGGTTGCATTTGCCCTTCAAAGGAAGCACAAATTCTTTGTACAGTTGGCCTGTTTCAAGGTCAATATCCAGTCTTACAATGCCTCTTTCATCGTGATTGACATCACCATAGGCACACAAATATACATGTTTCATCTTTTTTCTCCATTAGAATGTCAGATTCAACAAGACTCCCACAAGTTCAATCAGCACTCGTTTTGTCTTGTTGTCAAGTGCATTCAACTCTTTCAATGCCTTCACTGCTTTCATCAAATCAACTTTGGTCACATCGGATAATCGAATCAGCCCCAATGTTTCCGTCAATGTAAACGTAGACTCTACAATTTCCTGCAGTTCTGCTTCAGTATGGTCTTTAATCAGTTCATTCAATTTAAATACCGCTTTATCTGAGCTTTCTTCAAACTCTTTGATTCTGGTCAAAGAATCAACATTGACCTGCCAATTGTACAAATCATGCTGCATCAGACCATTTTTACCGCTTCTGACAAGAATTTTCACACTGTCATTGGCAAACATGCGCCCAAAGAAACTATCTCCAGGAAGATATGTATGCATCACAGGAAGAATGTTTTTCATCGACGATGTCTGCCATACTTCAGGTCTGAATCCAGGACCATCAAAATTATCAATGCGTTTGATGCGCTTCTGTACACTCTCTGATACCTGTGCACAGGCATACATCGCAAGATTGCCGCCCTTTGAATGACCTGCCACATAATAATCCATCTTTCCAAACAAGCGATTAATCAGTGATTCATCTTTTGTAATTTCACTCATGTATTCAACCGCTTTTCTTTGTGCCAGAACTTCATTTCGATAAAGCATGGAAAAATCTTCTTTCCATCCTGTCACTGTATCATCAGTACCACGGAAAATCACAGCTTTCCACTTTCCTTTATGAATCAATGTCATTGCAGAAAACTGAAGGTCCAGATGATGATCAATTTCACTTACATATCCTGCAATCACCAAAGAGCCATAACGCTTTGTATGTCTCATTGCTTTCAGCACTTCATAACTTCTTGCAGATACAGACATACGCTTTTTCAACTCAGATTCATCATGCATCTGAAAAAACAAATCTGCCGCTTCATCCAAAGTCATCACTGCTTTTTCTTTAAATACATCATCCAGTATTTCATAACCCAGTGCACAAAAAGCCACTGCATCCAATTCATTATAAGGTCGTTCATCAAAACTCAAATCTGAACGCCAATGAAGATAATCCATAATATCCATGCAAGCACCTCCAGTACTTCTATTATAGTCATTTCATTCTAAATTGCCTATGAACATTTCTTTCATAAATCAAAGTTCACCATAAGATAGAAAAAAGGATGCACTTTTGTACATCCTTTTATTCACTATAAGTGGTGCGCGTGAAGGGACTCGAACCCCCATGCCGAAGGCGCTAGATCCTAAGTCTAGTGCGTCTACCAATTTCGCCACACGCGCAATTGCCTGTTCATTATAACACACTCCACTTAAAATGCAATATTCTTATTTGTTTTTGAGTTGACCGATATTATGCAGTTCTATTGATGATGTTCCATCATCATGCGTTGTAATTTCAATCAAATCAGTACGCTTTAATAAACTGGAAGGCACAATGATTTCAATCCCTGCATCCGTAATCATCTTGAGTGTACGATCTTTCTTCGCAAGACGTGATGAATCAAAAGAGACAGGCTCGCTGATGCCATGATCTGCCATGCGTGCTTTGAAGACAACCTGCGCATCTGGGCGATGTTCAAACACTGCATGAGCTACAACCTCTGGTGTGACCTTTTCAACATCAGAAAGTACTGCCTTTAATTCAGGAAGAGTTTCTCCCTGTGGAATACCATGATTGAAAGAGATGTCTTTGACGGCCTGTTCGATCACCTGATAGATTTCTTTTTCAGTCTTATCTGCCTTCAAATGAAGCAGTTTCTCACTCCACAGATGAAGAACCTCACCTTCAATCTGAGCAGGATCTTCTTTGATACGCAGATCCTCATTGCGCCATTGCCACAACAGAAAACGATCTTTCTTTGAAATTGAAGATGTCATGACTGAATTGATTTTCATCGTCTGATAATCCAGCCCCTCTGGTGTAGGTACTGCCTGTACAATCATGGCTTCTGAAAGAACATTGTCCACAAACAGAACTTCATCCATGTTGTCACGCTGATACTGAATGCACAGAAAAGCACTGACTTCATGCAGTCCAGCTTTCATTTTCATATCATACCAGGCTTGAGTAAACTCTGTATAATAAGCACCCAAATCATTCATATCCTGCTGTCTATAAAGCCATACAGGACTTTTTTCTGTCAGAAAGGCATCTTTAGGGTGTGCACCAAACGCCTTTTTAATCAGACTTTCTGCCGTCTTTTTATCCAGTTCATTGAAATCATCTTTCAGTTTTCCCTGATGCAGTACAGCAGATGATGTATCCAATAGACTGCAGGCCATCTGTTCAATATATAAGTCCATTACAGCATCTCCTTCAGCCAAGCAGTTGTCTTTTCAATTGCTTTTGGCCAAACTTTATCGTGCTCAAACACACAGAAAATATGGTCACCTTCCACCAGCATCAATTCTGACTGAGGATTGTTTGTTGCCTTGACCATCTTTTCTGAACATGCACAATCAACCACAGTATCCAAAGTCCCCGCAATCGCCAGAAGAGGCAGTCCACGTTTTTCCAGCAGTGGCAGCAAATCCATTTTAGATGCTTCATCCATCCATTGCTTGCTTAAACGCACAGAATCTCTGAAATCAAAGTTGAGCCACGCCCACCCTTGAGTCTCTGCCGTCTTTCTCATTTCTTCATCGGCCATTTCAATCAATGTCAGTGCTGCTGACCAGCCAACACCACACTTGAATTCTTCGATTTCACTCACTGACAGCACCATCACACTGCCACCCTGCGAGAAGCCTAAACAACCCATATGTTCCTCGGAAAGAGATGGATGCTGCTTGATATAGCTGACCACGCTCTTCACATCATCCACAGCACTGGTCAATGTATAGCCAATATAATCTTCTTTGCTTTCACCATTGCCTACAAAATCAAAACGAATGGAGGCAATACCCTGTTTTTCCAGACTATCAGCCAGCTCTACATACAGATTCCCTGCTTCATCCTTATTGCTTCCAGTACCATGGCACATCACCACAACAGGATGTGCTCCTTCACTCTCCGGTATGGTCACAACCGATGGAATGGTATACTTTTTTGATAACGATACAATTTCTATTCTCTGTTTCATTTTCTTATCCTCGCTTTTTCAACATCAATTTTTCTGCACATTCTTTCAAAAGAACACGATAATGCGGCTGATAACACGCACGATACACATCACTATGAGAGACCATCCAGGACTCTCTTTTTAAATACTCATCCAGATATTCATCCAGTTCATCACTTAAATACAGATTCATCTCTTTTAAATCAGAGAGTTTCTTCATGAAGTTTTCTTTTGAACCTTGAATCTGTGCACTTTCAATCATAGCACCTAAAACAGCATCAACATCATCTTGTGTCAAACAACCTAAATAATAACGCACAAACTGATCTGAAATCACTTCAATTCTAGGTTCATCCTCTTTTGTCAGATCAATTTCTTTTCTCAGCAGTTTTTCTGCATAGTCAGTATTGCTTAATAAATGACCTGGCCCAAATTCGCTTTGAAACAGCAGTTTCACTGCATCCTGAATCTGCATTTTGGGATATTTATAATAATGATCTCTTAAAATTTCTTTCATTGAATCTCCATTTCCCTTTCAATCCATGCCATCAGGATGGATACAATATACCTGATCTGAACCGGTGTCAGTGGATATCCACGCGGTATGCGATGCCACTTTTCAAGACAGCCTCGGCAACATGAACCAGTGGCATGTTGAGCCACAAACACAGGATGACCTTTCATAGGTGTCTGTACACCATCATTGTCCGGTTCACTTAATCGATTCAGGATAAAGTCATAGGCATGTTTTTCAATGACATCCATGCCTTTTTCCTGCACATAAAGCTTCTCTTTCTGTCTTAAATGAAAACTGCTTCTGAATTTAGAACGTTTTACACGCAGAAAGAAATCATCATATCTACTCATGACGGTTGATGGAACGGCTCTGATCAAAGCCCTGTGGATAGCGTGCTTTCAGTTTTTCTATGTTGCGGACCAGAACGGTTTCAAGATCCACATCCAGTGCATAAGCAGTTTCAGCCAGATACCAGGCGACATCACCCAGTTCCTTAATCATTTTCTCTTTATCCAGTTCATGTCCCTGAGCCAGATGTTTTTTCACCAGGTCAATGACTTCACCTGATTCACCACATAACCCCATGACACCATTGATCAGCACATCTTTTTTTGAGAGTTCGGGATTCAGTGTTGTCATCGCTAATTTCTGATATTCATTGATGTTCATAATTGCATTTCCTTTTTTCTTATTATACCAAAGAAAAAGAATGGTTTCCCATTCTTATTCAACTGAAATTACAGTGTAATCCTGTGCTTCCACTGCAGTTTTGAGCACATCATCGGCAACTTCAGCATTCAGTGTTACAACTGCAGTTCCTTTTTCATGAGATACCACTGCAGATTCTACACCTTCAATTTTTTCAAGTGTCTTTTTGACACGGTTTTCACAGTGCATGCACATCATACCTTCAATCTTCATTGTCTTTTCCATCGATTTCACCTCCTTCTGTTTCTTATAACGTTTTGGTTTATCTTTCGATGCATCGTGCATCTTAAAAAAGTTCAATCTCAGAGCGTTGCTGACAACACAGAAACTCGATAAGCTCATCGCAGCAGCTCCAAACATTGGATTCAATTTCCATCCCAGCGCAGATATAAACAGCCCTGCAGCCAGTGGAATTCCCACACTGTTGTAGAAAAAGGCCCAGAACAGATTTTCATGGATGTTCTTTAAAACAGAACGACTCAAACGCAAAGCAACAGGCACATCCATGAGTGTACTTCTCATCAGTACCACATCTGCAGCATCAATCGCTACATCTGTCCCCGCACCAATCGCAATTCCGATATCAGCACGCGTCAGAGCAGGAGCATCATTGATGCCATCACCCACCATGATGACTTTGCCTTTTTTCTGAAGTTTTCGAATCACGGCTTCTTTGCCCGATGGCAGAACACCTGCAATGACCTCATCCACACCTGCAGCTTTACCAACTGCCTTGGCTGTCTTTTCATTATCTCCTGTCAGCATCACCACATGACATCCCATGTTTTTCATCTGAACAATTGCTTCTTTAGAATCCGATTTAATCGCATCCGCAACTGCAATCACCCCCATCAGATGACCATTTCTCACAAAATACAGTGGAGTCTTTCCCTCATCCGAGAGCTTTTCTGCCTGTTTTTTCATTGTGCTTGATACCGTGCAGAACTTTTCCACAAACTTCAGATTCCCTGCACAACACAATTCACCTTGAATCATTCCCTTTAATCCATTGCCAGGAAGGACTTCAAAATCACTCACTTCATCCAACGAAACCTGTCTTTCATTTGCTTTTTTCATGATGGCTTTTGCCAGCGGATGTTCACTCTTGGCTTCAAGTGTACCTGCAAATCCAATCAGGTCTGTCTCCGTTACACCCTGTTCACAAAGAAGATCTGTGACGACTGGTTCACCTGATGTAATCGTTCCTGTCTTATCCAGCGCAATGACATCTGCCTTGCCTGTTTCTTCCAAAGAGACTGCCGTTTTAAACAAGATACCATGCTTAGCTCCCATACCGCTGCCAACCATGATGGCAACCGGTGTTGCAAGACCCAATGCACATGGACAGCTGATGACCAGCACGGAAATTCCTCTTGCCAGCGCAAAGCCAAAGCTTTCACCTGCAATCATCCAAATCACTGTTGTGACAAGCGCAATACTCATCACCACTGGCACAAAAATACCAGAAACAGTATCGGCCACCTTTGCGATTGGTGCTTTGGTTGCAGCCGCATCTGAAACCATCTGAATAATCTGAGACAACGTTGTATCTTCACCAACACGAGTCGCTTCACATTTCAGATAACCTGACTGATTGATGGTCGCTGCAGAAACTGCGTCACCCTTATTCTTATCCACCGGAATGCTTTCACCTGTCAAGGCTGACTCATTGACTGCACTATGTCCATCCAGCACTACACCATCCACCGGTATACTTTCTCCTGGCTTAACGACAAACACATCACCTTTTTTTACCTGTTCAATCGGCACTGTCTTTTCGATGCCATTTACAAGCAGAACTGCAGTCTTAGGAACCAGCTTCATCAACCCTTTTAACGCATCCGTTGTCTTTCCCTTTGAGCGTGCCTCCAGCATTTTACCCACTGTAATCAATGCTAGAATCATGGCAGCAGATTCAAAATAAAATTCATGCATCCACTGATGCATCATTTCAGCATCATGTAAACGAACACCCTCTGACAACATCATCAAAGCCACAACACTGTAGATAAACGATGCCATTGACCCCAGTGCCACCAAGGTATCCATATTCGGTGCTTTTTTCAGTAATCCTTTCAATCCATTGAGAAAGAATTTCTGATTGATGACCATAACAATCACCGCCAGTACCATTTGCAGAATACCCTGCGCTACAACATTCTGTTCAAAAAATGCAGGCACAGGCCATCCCCACATCATATGACCCATTGAAAAATACATCAAAACGACTAAAAACCCTAAAGATGCGAGTAATCTTCTTTTTAATACCGGCGTTTCTCTATCCACCAGTTCATCTTCTTTTTGCATCTGCTCCTTAGACGCACCCTTTAATGATGCCCCATATCCCGCCTGTTGTACTGCACGAATAACCACTTCAGAAGATGCAGTTCCTTCAACACCCATTGA
>JAZRUQ010000217.1:0-13556 GCA_045652605.1 Erysipelotrichaceae bacterium | reverse complement strand
GGAAGTTCGATCCCTGCAGCCGGTACAAAACTGGCAGCCCATGCCCACTTATCAGAAGAAATCAAAAAAGCAGTGTCGATTCCAGTGGCAACTGTAGGCCGTGTAACTGAAGCCTGGGCTGCAGATGAACTGATTGCCAATGGGAAAGCAGATGCCTGCATGATGGGACGTGCTACACTTTGTGAACCTGAGTTTGCCAACAAGGCATATGAAGGCAGAGATATTGAAATCCGTCCATGTATTGGATGCTTAAGATGTCTTAACGGCATCATGTTTGGAAAACGTGTTGCCTGCACGATCAATCCGTCCTTTGAGCTGATCAATGAAGATACACTGGAAGAAGCTGATACAAAGAGAAATATTCTGGTGATTGGAGCTGGTCCTGCCGGTATGGAAGCAGCTTACGTTGCGGCAAAGCGTGGTCATCATGTCGTGCTGTGTGAAGCGAAAGATGAACTGGGCGGAGCATTGAAGCCAGCAGGTGTTCCAATTGGCAAGCAGGATCTGACTCGTGTGATTCAGTACATGGCGCATCGTCTGGAAACATCAGGTGTTGATGTACGACTGAGGACAACCGTAACAGAAGAAATGCTGAAGAGTGAATTCAAAGACTATGAAGTGATTTCAGCACATGGTGCAAAACCAAATGTGATCAAGCCATTTGAAGTCTTCAAACAGACGATGACTGCCGATGATATTCTGTGCGGAAAAGCATTCCCAGGTCGCAAGATTGTGATTGTTGGAGGTGGAAGTGTCGGCTGTGAAACTGCAGATTATCTGGCACCTCTGCTGAATGACAGATTTCCGCGCAATCGTGATGTCACAGTGCTTGAAATGGCACCAGAAATCATGATGGCAGAATCAGGGGCAGGACGTAGTCATCTGGTACTTCGCATGATTGAAAAAGGCATTCATATTGAATGTGGTGCAAAAGTCACATCTGTAACAGAAACAGAAATCCATTATGAACAAAATGGTGTTGAACATGTCATCTCTGATGCGGATACATTGGTGTTCGCCAATGGATATCATGTTGATCCATCTGTAGAAGAAATGCTTAAAAATGCAGGTGTTGTATATCATGTGATTGGTGATGGTCTGAAACCAGCCAACATCAAAGAGGCAATTACACAGGCTTGGAACCTTGCAAAAGATCTATAATGATAAAGGAAGTTCAAAATGAACTTCCTTTTGTGTTTTGCTTTACATCGGATATGAATCGTGATAAACTATCGACAATTTAAAATTCAGGAGGGTAAACATGAAAAAAGCTGCATTTTTTGATATTGATGGAACACTTTACCGTGAAGGTTTGATTACAGAAGTTTTTAAGAAATTTATTACGTATGAACTGGTTGATGTCAACAAATGGCATGATGAGGTCAAACCTTCTTTTATGAAATATGATCGTCGTCAGGGTGAATATGATGATTATCTGAACAAGATGGTTGAAATCTATAAAAAGACACTTGTTGGTCTTTCCAGTGAACATATTCTGCATATTGCCAACACTGTGATTAAGCAGAAGGGTGAAAGAGTGTATACGTTTACGCGTGATCAGATTTTAAAACATAAAGAAGAAGGTACTTTGGTGATTGCGGTCAGTGGTTCACCTTTGGAACTGGTACAGGCAATGGCACAGAAGCATCAGTTTGATGATTGCCGTGGTACAACTTATGTCACTGATGAACATGGCAAGTACACAGGAGAAGTGATTCCAATGTGGGATCACAGAAGCAAGAAAAAAGCCCTGCTTTCATTAGCAGAGCAGTATGATATTGATCTATCAGAGAGTTATGCCTATGGGGATACAACAGGCGACTTTACTATGTTTGAACTGGTGGGGCATCCTTATGCGATCAATCCAACCAAGGAACTGATTGAAAAAATCAGAAGTTCTGAAGAGGTTTCAAAAAAGATTAAGATTATTGTAGAACGTAAAAATATGATTTATAAATTAAATCTTGATCATATACAGTAATACCTGCTTGTTGCAGGTATTTTATTTATTCATCTGTCTTTCCATGATTTTGATGGCTTCATTGTAGGCTTGATCATCAAATCCTGTGTAGAAATTGCAGTGAACCAGATAGTCCTGAAGAGGATCAATCCACATGTCATCCAGAATGACGAAGTGATGAAAGTCATGCTGATTCAGATAATTGAGAATCTGTGCTGCACGATCTTCACCATCAAGTTCTGTTCTGCCTGAAATGGTGCCCTCAAAGCCGCAGGCTTTCAGCAGATTGATGCATCCTTCCATGTTGGTGCGATGAGATGTCGTCAGGATAACTTCCATCTGATAAGTCTGGATCAATCTGTTGACTCGCTGAATGATGGCCTTGTAGTCACCTTCAGGGATAATCCAGACACCATCAAAGTCCAGAAACAGTAAATTGGTGGCAGATGCTTTTTTCAGAGTGTTAACTTGATGATGAATCTGTGAATATCGAAGTTTACCGGTGCTCATAGAATTCTCCTGTGTTTTTCTGTATTGTATCATATTTCAGGGTGATGTTAAGTTATCACTGGCATAAACAGTTAAAATAATGTAAACTATATGGGATAAAGGAGGGATTTCATGAAGAGTATTGCAAGTATTCATTCTATGAATGAAATCAATTCAGTCAAAGCATTTGGTGTTTCTACAGTGATGGTTGGTCTTAAAGACTTTCAAAGTGGAAGCGATGGTGTCTTTGCGTTAGAAGATGTAAAAACGCTGAAAGAAGCGTGTGATAAAAAAGAACTTGGTCTGATGGTCATGATGAACCGTCTGTATTTTGATGAAGAAACTCAGGCAGTTGAAACTGCGGTGGAAGCTTTATTGAAGATGGGATGCCGTATTCTCTATTGTGATCCAATGGTTTATCTAAGTGCGGTTAAACTGAACATGGTCAATCAGCTGGTGTATGATGCAAGTACATTGATGTGCAATTCCAATGATGTGTCTTTGATGCAGTCACTGGGATTGGACAGTGTAGTGCTTTCTCGTGAGATTACATTGGAAGAGATTTGTGCAATCGCAAAGAAATCAGTGGGTAAAACCATTGTACAGGTCTATGGTTATCAAGTTATGGCTCATTCAAAGCGTCATTTCTTAAGAAACTATATGAAGGAAATCAACAAGGATCTTCATCTTGAAGATCTGCGTGATCTGACTCTGATTGAAACAACACGTACAGGCAGAATGCCGATTCTTGAAGAAAAGGATGGATGCCGTATTTATACAGATTATATTTTGTGTGCAATCAAGGAACTTGATGCCATGAAAGAAGCAGGTGTTGATGAAATTCTGCTGGATGGTATTTTCGTTGACCGTGATGAATATAGTGAATCAATTCAGTGTTTTATGGATGTGCTCAATGGAGCAGATGCTTCAGAAAAATATATTTCTATGAAACAGAAGAATGATGCCATCAGTGAGGGGTACATGTACACTCGTACCAATTTGTTGAAAACGGAAGGAGAAGGACGATGAAACATAGAATTGAACTTCTTTCTCCTGCAGGAGATCTGCAGCGTGCTAAAATAGCGATTCGCTATGGTGCTGATGCGGTATATCTGGGTGGGAAGAAATTCTCATTGAGAAGCCGTGCCAGCAACTTTGATATTGAAGATATTGCAGAAGCAGTACGTTATGCCAATCAGTATGGTGCACATATCCATGTCACCATCAACATTATTCCTCATGAAGAAGACTTTGAAGGTATTGAAGAATATCTGAAGACATTGGAATCAATAGGAGTTACGGCAATTATCGTTGCCAGTCCGACCATTGTTCATCTGGCTAAGAAAGTGGCACCTAAACTTGAAGTGCATTTGAGTACACAGATGAGTTCAACGAATTTGGCTTGTGTAAAACTGTATGAAAGCTGGGGTGCTGATCGTGTAGTTCTGGCTCGTGAATGTTCAATGGATCAGATTCGTCATATCTGCGCTAACACAGAAACACCAATTGAAGCCTTTGTGCATGGTGCAATGTGTGCCAACTTCTCAGGGCGCTGTACTTTGTCCAACGCTATGACATTGCGTGATGCCAATCGTGGAGGATGTGCACAAAGCTGCCGCTGGAAATATCACTTGATGCAGAATGAAACCATGATTTCAGATCCGGATCATCCATTCTCTATGAGTTCAAAAGACCTGCTGGCTTTTGAACATGTTTATGAGATGATGCAGGCAGGTGTTGCTTCATTGAAAATTGAAGGGCGCATGAAAAGCGGTTACTACATTGCCACGGTTATCAAGACTTATCGCATGCTGATTGACGAGCTGGAGGCAACCGGAAAACCATTAAGTCCACAGCGTGTTGCTTATTATGCCAACGAATTCAACAAGGCTGAAAACCGACCAACATGTTATGGGTTTTTGGATCATGAACCTGATGAAAATGATCATCTTTATGGTATCAATGGTGCAGGTGTTACCCATGACTTTTTGGCAGTTGTACTGGAAGACAGTGATGAAAATGGCTGGACAAAGATTGAAGTCAGAAACCGTTTTGCCAAGGGTGAAATCATGGAAGTGTTTGGACCTTCGATTGACAATGAGCGTTTTGTCGTGGAAGAAATCAAGGACACTGATGGTCTGATTCTGGATCTTTGCAACAAGCCAATGACAACGGTATACATCAAATCACCATTCAAGATGAATGCAGAAGATATGATTCGCCGAGGTGAACGCCATGATTCTTGAGGGTTCACTATCGGTTAAGGCAGCGCTTCAAAATGGAAGACGCAAAGTTCATCGTCTTTTGATTGATGAAAAGAAAAAAGATCGTGATACAGGATATATTCTGTTTCTTGCAAGAGAACTGAACGTTCCTGTAGAACGTTTGAAAAGAGAAGAATTGGATGCGTTAGCTGTAGGCAAGACACATGGTGGGGTGCTTGCAGAAACAGATTCACGCATTTATCAGGATCTTTCAGAATGCCTGAAAACAGATAATCCATTTCTTGTATTTCTGGAAGGTATTGAGGATCCATTTAATCTTGGCTATATTGCCAGAACACTGGCTGCAGTTGGGTGCAGTGGTTTGATGATGCCTGAAAGAGATTTCAGTTATTCTGAATCTGTCATTCTCAAATCATCAGCCGGAGCCAGTGAAAGCATTAACTGGGTGATGTCAAAACAGCCTGTAGAAGATCTGAGACGATTGAAACAGGAAGGTTTGACATGCATCTGTGCTTATCGTGATCAGGCAATTGAGATGTATGATGCAGATTTTACTCAGCCAACTGTCTTGTGCATTGGCGGAGAAATGAGAGGTCTTAGTCGTGATGTGCTGAAGGAAAGCGATGTGAACATGGTCATTCCATATTCAACAGGTTTCCGCAATGCGCTCAATGCATCCAGTGCTGCCGCTGCCATCTGTTTTGAAGCACAGAGACAGCGTACAAGGGGGAAATAAAATGAAAGAACTTTTATATTTGAATAAGCACATGGCACTGATCAACTTTTCCAAGTCCTATTACACAACTACGGATGAGCTGATTTCAAGTGATTCATTTGATTTGTTTCTCAGTGCATTTTTAAAGGATTATGAGCTGTCTCATCCACGTATGTATCGCTGGCTGGTGCAGGATCTGCCTTTGAATGAAGTAAAGAAAGATCTGAAGCGTTTAATGAAGGTGCTGATGGTGCTTGATCGTGATGAAGTACAGCATCCGCTTATCAAGGAAAGTGACAAACTGCTTCAGGTCGTAGAAGATGCGTATCGTTTCTGGAGAAACATGCAGCGTTATTCTCTGATTCATACAAAAAACCGTGAAGGTCTGGAACATTCCAACTTCATTGAAGCCGACAACACATACAATCAGATGATTCTGAACATGTACCGTACGATTCAGCAGAAAGTACAGGGATCTAAAAACCGCGTGTATCGTCAGCTTCAGGCAGGGACAAATGCATCCTTCTTTCTGAGTCGTTATGATTGGAACATCCCTGCAGAATATGAACAGCTGCGTTCAATTCCTTTCATCAACAAGATTCTGCTGAGAACACCCTTGATTATTCATACCAAGTCCAATAAGCGTCACGGTATGTTTACTCAGGCGCTGACAAACCCAATCTTTGAATTTGTGAATGGAAATGATGAATGGTTCTGTTTCCCATGCCGTGTGGGCAAACTGTTGACCTTCTTCTATTTCCATCGTGATTACACACCATCTGCCGTTGCTTTAAGCAATTTGTTTGAACTGGCAGCTGAAAGTGAGTGTGCTGGGCATAAGCCAGATTGCATCGTGCTGTTTGGCAATCCAGATGGGAAGAAAGATACAACCTTCTATCATGATGTCACACATGATATCTGGGTAGGTAAAGTGTCTTATGATGATGTGATTCATTACTTTGGTTATACAAAGAAGATGTGTCTGACTCTGCACAATCTGTGCGTAATGGAAAAGGGATGGCTGCCGCTTCATGGGGCAATGATCAATCTGCATATGAAAGATGGATCAAAGAAGGGCCTTGTGTTCATTGGTGACTCTGGTGCCGGCAAATCTGAAACAATTGAAGCTTTGTCTGCCGTTGCCAAAGATGAAATTCTGTATAGTGAAGTCGTCTTTGATGACATGGGTTCCATGCATCTTGTGGATGGTCAGCTGAAGGCGCAGGGGACTGAAATTGGTGCATTTGTGCGTCTGGATGATCTGGATAAGGGAACAGCTTATCGCGATATTGACCGCTCTGTGTTCTTCAATCCTGAAAACATGAATGCTCGTATCGTTATTCCGGCTGCACCATATAAGGTTGTTGTAGAAAATCATGACATTGATATGGTCATCTATGCCAACAACTATGATGATAAGCGTGGTTTAAAACGTTTCACAGATGTTGATGAGGCAAAGAAAACCTTCCTTGAAGGCAAGCGTTTTGCCTTGGGGACAACATCAGAAAATGGTTTGAGCAGCACATTCTTTGCGAATCCATTCGGTCCAATGCAGAAACAGGCACAGTGCTATCCAATCTTTAATCAGATGTTTGATGCAATGTTTGAAAAGAACATTTTTGTCGGCGAAATCTACACTTGTCTGGGTCTTCCAAACAAGGGTGATGATGGTTTGAAAATTGCAGCACGTGAACTGCTGGAAGAAATCAAGAAATAGTGGGCTTTTTAAGAGTCCACTTTTTATATGCATAGAATCATGATTCCAATCAACAGAATTGAAAACCATTTTGATTGAATGAATGAAACAGGTTGAATCCATAGAAACATCAGATGAAACATCAGTACAGATGATAGAAACAGATAAATCGGAATAGTTTCAAAACCGGCAAGAAGACCAAAACCAAATTCATTTAGGCACAACAAGGTGTCATGTGTATCATGTAGAAAATTGAATTTTCTGGTTTTTGGATGCAGATGATACAACAGAACAAACATCAGACAAATCTGAGTAAGTTCATCTGGGGTGTACCACAGCGAATTCAGCACAAAAGATGAACATGAGAAACTTGCAAAGGCACAGGCAATGCTGAAAAGAAGAATCTTTATTTTCTTTGATGTGTTCATTTTGTCAGCGTACCACCAGAAATCCAAAGATGCATATCCTGCAAACAACATACACAACATGATTTTCATCGGCATCACCTGATAAATTGTATGATGTTGTCGTATTTGTGGATGGGCAGACATACACTGAATCGGGTGATACCATGTCTACTGGATTAAAGACAATGTTGTTTGCGATGTTTGTGCTGTTGAGTGCTGTTGTTTTGCATCATGGAAATAAAGACACAAGCGTGTTTGAAATTCAGATTGGAAGCCGTATTCTGGACACAAGAAAGCCGATGGTGGCCCTGACTTATGATGACGGTCCTCATCCGGGCATCACAGATGAAATTCTGAATATTCTGGATCAGTATGATTCTGTTGCGACTTTCTTTGTGGTCGGTGAGCGTATTGAGAAAAATGCAGACACATTAAAAAGAGCGATTTCATTGAATTGTGAACTGGGTCATCATACGTATTCTCACAAAGATATGTCCAAACTTTCAAAAGATCAGCTGAGTGAACAGCTGAACAAGACACAGCAGGCTCTTTCTGATTATGTGGATTCGGATTATGTATTGAAGATTGCCCGTCCTACTTTTGGCAATACCTCTGCAACTTTATTGAATTACTTGGAATATCCATTGATTTTGTGGTCCATTGATACACGAGACTGGTCACATCAGAATGCGGATAAAAGTGTAGTGGAAGTTCTGATGCATGTGAGGGATGGGGATATTATACTGATGCATGATGATTATGATGCGACAGTAGAAGCAACTAAGATGTTAGTGCCTGAACTGATTCAAAGAGGATATCAGCTAGTCAGTGTCTCTGAATTGTTTACGTACAAACAGATTGAACTTGTACCGGCAAGAATTTACAAATCTGCTCATGAATAGTATGATGGATATGGTGATTAAAATGAAAACAATTACGTCCGTTTCCAATCCTTTGATCAAGGCATGGAAAAAACTGGATACAAAAAAAGGAAGAAGAGAAGCGAAGCAGTTTCTGATTGAAGGTGAACATCTGATTGAAGAAGCACTTCGTTACCATCGTGTACAGCATATCCTGCTTCTTGAAGGACTGGATCATAAGTTTCTTGCTTATGACAATGTCATTCTGGTTTCACAGAAAGTGCTGGATGAGCTGAGTTCTACAATCTCCAAGGCACAGATGATGGCTGTGTGCACGATTGATGAAAAAGAAGTTGAGACAAGAAATCGCGTTGTGCTTTTGGATGGAGTTCAGGATCCAGGGAATCTGGGAACCATTGTACGTACTGCAGTCAGCTTTGGCTACGATCAGGTCATTCTTTCCAAAGAATGTGTTGATTTATACAATGAGAAGGTTGTTCGTTCAACTCAGGGGGCTCTGTTTGCGATGAGTGTTGTGATCAGAGATCTTCCAGAGGAAATCAGAATACTGAAAAAAGAAGGATTGATGGTCTATGGTACTTCACTTCATGAAGCTGTGTTTATGAAAGATAGAAAAAAAGCACAGCGCGCAGCGCTTGTGCTTGGCAATGAAGGATCAGGTGTATCTGATGCTGTTTTGAAAGAATGTGATCAGAATCTGATGATTGAGATGGATCAGTTTGAATCTTTGAATGTTGCGGTTGCCGCAGGCATTGCCATGTATACATTGCGATATGAGTAATGAAAAAATCTTATCAGTCGAATTCCGTGTGATAATTAGAGTAATTTAAAGGAGTAAATTTATGGATAATCTTGTAATTTTTTATTGCCCTAGTTGCAAACATACATTCAGCGGCCCTCAAGGTGAAGCGAAAAATTGTCCTACTTGTTTGATGCCTATGCATGAAACTTCAATTTTTAGAGATGACTGGAGAAAACTGTCAGACGAAGAAAAAGCCAAAGAGAAACAAGGTATCGAAGCATTCCTTGAAGAACAGAAACGACTTGAAGAAGAAGCTGCAGAACGTGAAAGACTGGAATCTTTAGTGCGAGCACGTAGAATCTCAAATATGACCACAACTGCTGATTTGAAAGAAGAATACGAAATTTTAGGGAACGTTTATGGAACTAATATTTATCTTGTAGGAGGATTAATTGGCGGAGGATTGGCCACTCAAGAAAATCTGTTCTCTTTTGCATTTGAAAAGGCCAAAGAGCATATGGTTGAGCGTGCTGCAGAATTGAAAGCTGATGCAATTGTGGGGATGCAAACTAATGTAACTTCCCCAGGTAATTTGAATTATATTATTGTCACATTAACAGGTACTGCTGTAAAACTTAAGAAATAGGTTTGTTGAATTTTATTTATATTATTATAAAAACAGTCAATGAAGATCACTTGAAGTGATTCTCATTGACTGTTTTCTTTGTTGTTAATCTACCATGTAAAGCATGTAGTATTCATCAAATGTGAGTTTTGAATTGTAGATCTTTGTCGCCAGATCAGTACCTACATAGCGCCAGTGCCAAGGTTCTGCACTGTAGCCAGTGATATCTTCCTTGCCTTCTGGATAACGCAGGATCCAGCCGTATTTATGAGCATTGCTCAGCATCCACTGGTATTCCTGTGAATCACCGAATTTAGACAGACCACCGTTTGTCGTTGAAGCAACATCGACTGTAAGACCAGTCTGATGTTCGCTGTGACCAGGACGTGCAGCAATTGCATCTGCTTCTTCTTCGCCATAGCGTCTTACATAAGTATCGTATAAATCAGCCTGATAAGTATAATCTCTGTAAGCACTTGATGCATACATCACAGGGTTCTTGGCTTCAAATGCAGTCTTTGCAGCATCGCACATCAGTTTGAATGCTTCATAAGCTTCAGCATTGAGTGTCAGACCTTTTGATGCGTAGACAACAGACATGTTTTCCAAAGAACCTGGTACATAGTCACTTGTCAGATAGTAATGCTTGTTGACCATCATTTCGATGGAACCTTGATTTTCTGTCTGTTCAGTTTCTGCGTAGTATGTGATGTAGTTTCCTGAGAGTGTGAATGCACTTTGCGAGTTGACTACACGGTGTGTATCAACGTCTCTGATGTAAGCTGGTACATCTTCAACAAAATCAAACACAAGCAGTGGTGTCATTTCCCAGAATTCAAGTGCACTGAACATAGAGAGAACATCACTCTTTTCATAGCCTTTTAAGATCAGTTTTGCATAAAGTGCAAAATCATCATTGCTCAAAGAGTCAGTGTTCAGATACAGATCAATGAATTCTTTTCTGAAGCTTTCTTTAGTGATGCTATTGTTCAGATTATCTGAATACAGGCTTCCTTCAAGAATCATGCCTTCCCATTTCAGTTCATAAATCTTTTCAATGGCCTCTTCAGAATAACCTAACTTTTTCAGGTTGCTTCTGTCGATCATGCCAGGGATTGTCAGCATGCCCACAACAATCAGAATCAGTGCTGCGATGGCTGCAAGCAGGATTTTAGCACTTTTCTTCAGTTTGACGCGTTTTGTCTGTTTAGGCGCAGATTCAGATTTGTTGAACTGAGGTAATTTGATTTTTGGCAGTTTGATTTTTGAAAGATCAACTTTAGGTAAATTTAATTTAGGAAGTTCAAAATCTTCGTCTTCGATGACTTCTTCAGTTTCTTCAACAATTTCTTCCTGTACATTTGGATTTTCTTCCATATTGTTACCTCCTGAATGTTGTAAATGGTGTGCGATCTGGAAGGGATGATGTGAATGTCATCACTTCTTTTGTTGTTGGGTGAATCAGAGTCAGTTTTGTTGCCCATAAAGCAATCTGCTGACCTGGTTTTGCCGTTTTGTTGTAGCGCTGATCACCCCACAGCGCCATGTTTCTGGATGAAAACTGAACTCGAATCTGATGAGATCTCCCTGTTTTAAGATTGATTTTAACCAGATTGAGACCGTTTTGAGAGTCGATCAGTTCATAATCCAATACGGCATGTTTTGCGTTTGGTGTTCCTTTTCTAACAGATTTGACTGTATTTGTTCGATGATCTTTCAACAATTCATCCACCAAAGTGTCTTTTTGTTTAGGAAAACCAGTGACTACGGCATGGTATTCTTTCTGAAACAGTTCATGAGAAGATACCTGTGCACTCAGTCGTGAGGCAGCTTTTGATGTTTTCGCAAACACCATGACTCCACCTACAGGACGATCCAGACGATGTACAAGTCCCAGATAAACTTCACCTGGCTTGTTGTATCTGACTTTGATATCCTGTTTTAAAATGGTCAGAAGATCTTCATCCTTTGATTCATCTTCCATCACCGGGATGTTGGATGGTTTTTCAACCACCAGAAGGTGATTGTCCTCATAGAGGATGTTTATTCTTTTGTCCATTTTCCATAGATGCCGCATGGCAGCACCAGATCTGAATTTGAAATCGGCAATGCAACTTCACCAGTCTGTACTTTACCATGAGGGTATTTCTTTAAAACAGTCATTTTCATGATGTTTTCAAGTACAGTTGCACTGAATCCAGTTGTATAGCTGTTCACCAAGAAGAACAGTGGTTCATCTTCCAGAATGTCCATGCATTTTTCAATCAATGGTACAATCTGTTCTTCCAGTTTCCAGAGTTCATTGTTTGGACCACGTCCATAAGATGGAGGATCCATTAAAATTGCATGATACTTTCTGCCGCGACGGGCTTCTCTTTCAACAAACTTGACACAGTCATCAATGATGAAACGAATCTTGTTGTTAGACAGATGAGAAAGTTCCATGTTTTCTTTTGCCCACTGAATCATGCCCTTGGATGCATCCACGTGCACTACTTCTGCAGCTCCTGCTGCACTAAGGGCCATGGTAGCACCGCCTGTATAGGCAAACAGATTCAGGACTTTGATTTCTCTTGGATCATTTTTGATGGCTTCACTCATCCAGTCCCAGTTGACTGCCTGTTCAGGAAACAATCCTGTATGTTTGAATCCTGTAGGAGATACTTTGAATCGCAGATCCTTGTATTCTACTGTCCAGTATTCAGGCAGTTTTTTAGAGAAAGTCCATGAACCTCCTCCTTTATTGGAACGATGATAGTGACCATCGTTTTTCTTCCAGAGATTTTCGTTTTTTGTATGTGGCCAGATAGCCGTTGGATCAGGTCTTCTGAGGATGACATTTCCCCATCTTTCCAGCTTTTCGCCGTTGCCTGCGTCCAGAATTTCATAATCTTTCCAGTTATTTGCAGTCTTTTTCATAATCTTTCCTCTGATGTATTATAACATGAAATTGTACCAGTTTAAAAAGAACTGTCAAACTGTTTTCGTTTTCTTTTCATTTTCTAGTGCATGACTTTCTGATATACTGAAGTACGGTGATATTATGTTGAACAATTTAAATCCTAATCAGAAAAAAGCAGTGATCACTGAAAATCATTATGTGCGTATTATCGCAGGTGCAGGTTCAGGGAAAACACGTGTTTTGACCAGTCGTATTGCCTGGTTGATTAAAAATAGAATGGCATTTCCAAATCAGATTCTGGCAATTACCTTTACCAACAAGGCTGCCAATGAAATGAAGGAACGTGTTGCGAAAATGATGGAACAATCGGGATCCATGGTCTGGATTTCTACGATTCATTCGCTGTGTGTGCGTATTCTGCGTGAAGATATTCACTGCATGGGCATGCCTAGAAACTTTACTGTCATGGATGCGGATGATCAGAAAGCTATCTTAAAGGAAGCTTATAAGGAATTAGGTCTGGACAAGACAAGTCTTTCCTTTGGTTCTGCCCTTGATTACATTTCCGCCAACAAGTGTGAGGAAGTATCGGTAGAGCGTGCGTATCTATTGGCGGGACAGCTTCCTGGAGAAAAGCGCAAAGCGCAGGTTTATGACTATTATGTAAAAAGACAGAATGCATTGTATGCGCTGGATTTTGATGATCTATTGCTGGTGACTGTACGCATGTTCCGTCAGTTTGCGGAAGTGCTGGATAAATGGCAGAAGCGTTTTACGCATATTCATGTTGATGAGTTTCAGGATATTGACCGTATTCAGTATGAACTGTTTCGTCATTTAGCAGGCAGAAAAAATGTTGTATATGTCGTAGCGGATCCTGACCAGACGATTTATACATGGCGTGGTGCAGGCGT
>JAZRUQ010000216.1:0-2177 GCA_045652605.1 Erysipelotrichaceae bacterium | reverse complement strand
TGGCTACGATCCGACTTAGGTTTAATGAAACTTCCTTATGAGGAAAGAGTGAAAACTGGAGAATTTGAATATCAGTTCGAACTGGATGGTTCAATTTATGAGGTGCTTACTGGGAAAATGCAAACCAGTGTTCGTAAAGATAATGAATTCTTCGCGACAATTGAAGACGAAACACTTATAAATGATTATCTGATTATGTTCGGTGAACGTCCTGAAATTTTCGGCGATGAGATAATAACGTTGACCTCAGCAAATAAGATGAGAAAAGTCAAAATGACTGATCTGAATTCTGAAAAGGTATATTCTATAGATCAGTGGACTGAAACGATTATATCGTGGTTTGAAAATAATGCGGTCAAAGTGCTGGATGCAGATTTAGATACGTACCTGGAAAAACAGAGTACATTGGAAGATGGAAATAATCTTCTCCTTTCTTTAGCTTTGTGTGATGCTGCAGGAAATGAGCTTCAATCTTTTGAAGTGTTTGAAGAAGGTAATCTCATTGCGATGGAAGGTAAACTTGCAGTAATTGAAAGAGATACAGAATTCTTGAAAGAATATCTGAAGCCTTGGTGTGAAGATTGTACAATCAGCGCAGGAAATGCTGATGCTTTTGCATCAAATCCAGAAATGATTGAGCTGCTGGGCTTTGACCCAATGCAGGCAGATAATATAAAAGCTTTAGGTGGAGCAGGGGGCATGGGTGTTGAGTCAGATAATGTAGCTTATCAAAGTGTCTATGTTTATGGATATTACATGGAACTTCAAAATGGGAAACTGCGTATCGTAAAGACCCAGACAGGCGAATCTCATGTATTCAGTCAGCCTAGTGACTTCATTGCGCTGGCTTCATACTCTAGTTGTGATGGTGAATATGTTTATGGTCTAACTGCAAGTGGAGAAGTCTATGAGATTTATACTGATCATTATCAGAATTACTGGGATGGTCAATTTGAATACACATTTGAAGAAGGCTTAAGTGAAGTTTTAAGACCTTATGGTTTAGATGAAAAGGTTGTTGCTTTAGCACTGAAAGATGATACAGATCCATATACAACTTGTGGTGGGTTCACGTTGTATGGCATGGACAATGGAGGTAGAATTCGAACATTGTCAAGTTTTTCGGCAGAAAACAGCTATGAAGGCAATGAACGTAAGGATATTCATCCATACACATACTTTATGCGTGTAGAAACTGAACGTGGCAGAGTACAACATCCAATGGGAACGGAAGAATCACCAGTCACTTATCTGTTGTTTATGGAAGATGGCAGTGCGATGTTGGGATATGACTTTGGTGAGTTTGATTTGCGTTGGAATAATGAATTCTTAACTTACAACAATGAAGTTCTTAAATTTACTCGTATCGTTACTGAAATCAACACAGAATACAATGAAGGGAATGTTTTCCTGATTGATGATGCACAGAAAATCTTTTATCTGATGGTTGATGAGAGTGATGGAGAAGAACTTGAACTAACGCATATGGGTGAAATGGAAACTCTGATTTTTGAGGTCAATGAGCAAGGTCAGCAGATTTGTCGAGGTATCAAACGTACAGATGGAACAACTATAGATGTAGCTTCTAGATATACAAATTTTAGATACTTATCTTATGAATCTAATTTGCAGGATAAGGTGGCCAATGGTGAAGCTTATCAACAAACTGTAGAAATTTTGGATATTTATCCATATGAGGATGAAGAATGGATATTTTTCGGTGCTCAAAATCCAAATGATAGATTTGATGCTGTATTGCCAGTTGGAACTCTCAATGGTTTTAAAGCTGGGGATGTTGTCGAAGTTGTGTACACAACAAAAGAATTGCCTGCAGATAACAAAACTTATACAGAATATACGTTGCTGTCGATTAAGAAAACAGGTGGATTGTATGAGAATCCATTGACTTTATCAGAAATCCTTGGGTTTGATCCAGTGAAAATCAAACTGGTTCAACCAGGATGGATGGTGGAAGATCCTGAAACAATAATTGAACTGTATTCCGAAGATGCAGCTGCATTCATGCAAAGGATGAATCAGATTCCTGCATACAAAGACTTTGTACGCCAATTTGGGGCAGGAGCGCTAATCTACAGAGCATACTTTACTTCCGCAGATGGGCAAGAAGTCATGATGAAATTTGAATTCAACATTGAAGTAACAATGCCCGATGGAAC
>JAZRUQ010000215.1:0-13144 GCA_045652605.1 Erysipelotrichaceae bacterium | reverse complement strand
CCATTAAAGCTGGTGAAGTTGTCGCAAACAACAGTGATATTGCATTAACAATCTCAAAAGGACCACAGCCAACACCAACACCTACTCCAACTCCAACACCTACTCCAACTCCAACACCTACTCCAACTCCAACACCTACTCCAACACCTACTCCAACTCCAACACCTACTCCAACACCTACTCCAACACCAACTCCAACACCTACTCCTGCAACAGGATCAATTCCTACATTCAATTGGGCAACATGCACAGGAAGCTTCTCTGAAGTCAGTGCGTGTGTAGGAAGACAGATGTCAAATGCTGGATTCAACAATGTTACTTATGTTCAGTTAAATGACGAATCTACAAACCCAGATAACAAAAATGGTGTCATTGAAAGTATTACACCAAGTATGGGTACTTCAAATCTAGACTTTAACACAAACGTTATCGTGCAGATTTTCGTTGGATATTAATTTAAAAGATTAGCGATGAATATCGCTAATCTTTTTTTCAATTAAAAAAGAATTGGAAGACTTATTCTCCCAATTCTTCAATTTTAAGAATCATACGATCTCGTACTTTGCTGGTTTCAATTGAATACACTCTTCCATCAATGGTAACCGACTCAATTGGCAGACCATAAAGATTATTTGCTTCAAAAATATCACGATATGTTTCAGAAACAACATCCATGTAAATCCTGTATTCTCCAATATCAAGAGTTGTCAAATCAATAGAAGAGTTGAAACAAATATTATCCCAATTGAATTTCGTATTGAGAATAGTTGTGTAATCAACTGCACATGCTTTGTTTTCTGTTGAATAAGATGAAGTGTTCCCTTCATCATCCATCAACAGAATATCCTGCATAGGATGATTATTCATTCCGAAATTAACGTTATAAATCCAAGCAAGTCCTTCAATTGATAATTTACCATCTTTAAGGCTTACACTATCCAACCCAAACCCTGAATTGCGTTTTGTTGGTTTCTTGACAAGCGAATCAAAATCGATGGTATTTGATTCAATACTCAATTCGTATCGATAGCTGTAAATTGAGTTCTTACTGAAACGAACCTGATATCCATTCAACTCACTGGTTTCAGGAATGAAATTATTATACTGATCAATCAGGAATGCTTTCTTTGAAATTGTACTATTGGTTGTCTGAATATAGAAAATATAATTCCCTGAATCCAATTCACTTAAATCAATTTCTGCATGATAATTGACTTTCAAATACTCAAAACCATCAATCATATCAATTTTAGAATCAGCACAGGAAGTTTCAGCAAGAATAACAAGATCTTCCTTAGTTTCCATATTTCTCAGAAGAATTTCATGAGTTACTGCAGTCTGTTCATCAGCATCCATCAAAGTAATGAATGAAAAGCCACTGATTGTGAGAACCGATGTAGTAGGATCATAATTAAATTGATCCAATGCCTGAATCAGCTTGGAATCTGGATTCGCAACAGGCAACTCTTTATCTTCTACACTCAACCACAATACATCAGAGATCTGGTTGAATGTAAAGATCTTTGTCAGTGTTTCTACATTTGAAACTTCTATATTGATGACATTGGATCCTGAATATTCTGTCAATGCAGCATAGTCACTTGTCAGTCTGAAATAGTAATTTCCTGCTGCAAGTTCACTCAAATCAAGAGTTCCAACAAATTCTGCTTGATCATTTGTCGTTTCTATCAACGATGTTTCAAGACGAGCTTCATTCACTTTATCGTAATATTCATCAAATACTATCAATGTATGAATCAGCTGATTTGAATCATTCACATAAATACCTGGTTGATAAGCTGTACCTGATATTGTGATGACACCCTGCTCATCCATGAAGAATTCATTCAATTCATAAACAAATTCACCTTCAGGTGTCTGTCCTGGAATTGTTACATCATTGAATTCATTCAACAGAGTAATTTTATCCTGAAGAATGTATCCTACACTTCTGGAGAAACTATATGCAGCAGCAGGCTGCTGTACACCTGACACTTTATGTTTCAGAACATTTCCATTGGCATCAATTGCGTTTGGAGATTGTACCTGATAAAAATCATTGCTTTCTCCTTTAAGGATGACAATATGATTTTTCTGATACTGACTTGAATATTCAGATGTAAACAAAACTGTACTCTTCGATGATGCAGCTGAATAATAAGATGTTTTAAATTCATCAATCACCCCTAAAGAATACGTATTGTGATCGGTTAAAGTTCCATCATAATTTTTAGAATATTTATCAATATCATAAGCAATTGCGGCAATCTTCATCCCCCAGTATGGGTCAGAAGCATATTTTACATTGAATCCACTTTCCTTGTTTCCAAGATGCATACCAAAGAATCGCACATCATAAACATCCATATAACCTCTCAGATTATAGGCCATCTGTTCTGTAATTCCTGTTGAAATATTGGCAAATTGAGTGGCATTGTTTGGATTGGAATCAACAGCAGCCCAGCCAAACAGATTGTTTTTGCTGACGGCAAAGTTGCTTCTTCCATAACCTGATTCATTGCATGCCATGGCATATGTCAGAAGTGCATTCACACCATATGTATTCTGTCCATCAATGAAAGTAGCTCCTTCATCTGCAAGCTGACTTTGGTTTTCTTTTAGCTGATTGATACTTGTGCTTGTCGGTTTTTCAGTGTATCCCTTGTACGCAAGATAGCCATTAAACATCTCAGCTGTTACATTGCTTCTTGAACGCAGCGGAAGAAACATGTAATAGCTATAATACGTCGCAAGATAGTTTTCCATTTTCGCATCGGAATAGAAATTATATCCATCTTTACTGTAATAAATCTGACCTATTGACATCCACTGAGCTGCAGGACCAATCGTCAACGTATATTTCTCTGAGTTATATCCTGAATAATACGTATAAACCAGATCTCTGTAATTTCCATTTTCAACAACGCTGTAATAGCTCATCTTCGGTGTCATCTCAAATGGATTTTCATAGACTCCACCATCATTAGTCTGACCACCCAAAGTAATTGTCAGCCTTTTTTCAATGAACTTCATCGGAATCAAGTCAATGCTTGAAAGCTTTACATAACCATCAAAGCCCATCAAAATTATTTTTACATTACCATCTACACCATCAAAAGAAACCGTTTCTGGCTGAAATAGTTCACGATGCTGTGTCACATAGGTAGATTTATATTTTTCCTTCTCGGTGACGTGATTGATGTTCTGATAGACATCCAATGTTGTACTTCCATTTCTACGAGGATAACTGTAGGCAATCCCAGAAGCAATCGCAATAATCTTAGTTGGACTCTTGCTGGATGGATGGCGAACAACATAATCATCCTGCACCATTGCAGCTTTTGCATCTGCGAAGCTGTTATAACATCCAACCGTATCAAAACCACCCTGATCGTTGACCCAGGCCAGTTCATACGCATCACAGCCTATGGAGTATTCCATAGCCTGTACTTCCTGATTTGAATAAAATGTCATCATAGAGAATGCCATCAGAAATGACAATAAACTCTTGAACAATTTACTCATGGTATTCCCCTTTCTACTTGAGATCAACCTGTATCTGAATTGGCTGATCTGAATTCTTTAAATAAATCGTTAATGTCCCCTGATATACAATAGGTTCATTTTCCGGATTCAATGTCACAAAGAAAATATACCCGCTCTGTTTATCAGTAACAGTTGTGTTGACAATGTTCTGGTACTTAGTTGTAGTAAACTGACCACTTAAAGCTTCAAATTTCTCATCTGATCCTTTCACTTGATAATATGCAGAATCAATTTCTACAGCATCCCCCCATAGACTGACAGTTTCTACAAGGAAACCATGAATCTCAGCAGATGATGGAAGCAGATAGGCTTCAGAATAACCACTGTCATATGTTCTTGTAAAATCATCCAGAACACGATACGCATTGGATACTTTCATCTGATAGGTCTTTCCATCAGAAATAATATCATTTGCACTATAACCCAAGTCCTCTGCATTTCCTGCAGGATTCGACAAATCAAATTTCATCACATGTGAATTTTTAAAATCACTGCTCAAAGTAATGGAAGAAAGACTACGGTCTTTTACCGGAATAAAAATATTTGCCAGATAATTTGTCTGTGATGAAACCAGTTCAAACCAGACATTTTTCTTCCCTAAAAACAGACTGTTTTTTTCCATCTCTCTGACATATAAATCAACTTCGTCCAGAGAAACGCCTTCACTTGTGACAAAATGATTCATATTGATATTAGTAGCTTCATTTGCCTTAACTCGAACTTTAGCAATAATAAATCGAAAATCCACCTGATCAAGATCATAAACCGTATAATCAACCAAATCGACCTGAACCTGATCTTCATCACTGGTTTCATCCGGTTTCTGCTGATTTCCCTGATCAGGTAAAACAACATCACTGTCAACAGGTAAATCACTCAAATCGTTCTGAGGTGCACTTAAAGAAAAATAAAGAACACAGCCAATCAATGCAACAAGCACCAATACAATCATACTTAAGAAAAATGTTTTTACTGATTTTTTTAGTCTTCTTGCCATCTTCTTCACCTCTTATCAATTATATCATAGCTATACAACGAAAAAAATGGTACATATTTGATTTTGTACCATTTTCGTTAAATTTCACAATGTTATTCATTAATTCCATCTGGGTTCATTGACTGGAAACGCCATGAATCCTGACACATTGTATCGATATCATATTGTGCAGACCATCCCAGAACTTCTTTCGCCTTAGTTGTATCTGCATAACACTCAGCAATATCACCAGGACGACGTTCAACAAGCTTAAAGGCAACTTCCTTGCCGCACGCCTTGGCAAACGCATCTTTTACCTGAAGCACAGAATAGCCATGGCCTGTTCCCAGATTCACTGCTTCAATTCCCTGATGATTCAATGCATATTCAATTGCTTTGATATGACCTAATGCCAGATCCACCACATGAATGTAATCACGTACACCTGTTCCATCGACTGTGTCGTAATCATTGCCAAATACACTTAAGTATTCACGCTTGCCAATCGCTACCTGAGCAATATATGGAAGCAGATTGTTTGGAATACCATTAGGAACTTCACCAATCAAACCTGACTTATGAGCACCGATTGGATTGAAATAACGCAGCAGAACAACAGAGAATTCTGGATACGCTTTGCATACATCACGCAGAATCTGTTCATTGTACAATTTTGATGTACCATAAGGATTTGTAGTTGGTCCTAATGGGAAATCTTCACAGATTGGTACTGATGCTGGATCACCATAAACTGTTGCACTTGAGGAGAACACCAGGTTATAAACATGATGTTTCATCATTGTTTCGTACAGATTCAAAGAACCTGCAATGTTGTTCTGATAATAAGTCAAAGGTTTCGATACAGATTCTCCTACAGCCTTGTATCCTGCAAAATGAATGACTGCATCCAGATGATTTTCTTCAAACACCTGATTTAACGCAGGAGTATCCAGAATATCGACTTCATAGAATTTTGGGAGTACACCTGTAATCTTTTCAATACGCTTCAGCACCGCTTTTGATGAGTTGTAAAGATTATCCACGATGACAACATCATAACCAGCACCAATCAGCTCAACAACAGTATGAGAACCAATATAACCTGTTCCACCAGTGACCAAAATTGTTTTTTTCATGATACCCTCCTATCAGCCAAACATTGCTGAAAAAGCTCCAAAAAGCCCCAAAGAACCAGCACCCATAATCAGACCTGCCAAAATGACACCGCCCATGACTGCAAGAACACTTTTCTTAAAATCCATATTCAGAAAACTTGCTGCAAGTGTACCTGTCCATGCCCCTGTTCCAGGAAGTGGAATCCCTACAAAAAGCAGCAGAGCCCAGTATAACCCTCGACCAGCAGTTGCTTTCAGTTTTTCACCGCCGCGTTCACCTTTGCGCACACACCAAGTAAAGAAACCACCAATAACCGGCTTGTCCATTCCCCACAACAGAACCTTTCTTGCAAAGAAGAAAATTACGGGTACAGGAAGCATGTTGCCAACTACTGCGATGAGATACGATGGAACCAAAGGCAACTCAAACAGAACAGCATATGGAATAGCTCCTCTCAGTTCAATCAAAGGTACCATTGAAATCAGAAACACAAATAAATATTTCATAAAACCTCCATTATTTAAACAAACGCAGGATATCCTGACCCGTTGCAAAAAGCATCAGCCCAAGCAAAAGCACAATGGCAATTGTCATCAGCGCCTGTTCAACATTTTTATTAATCGGTTTTCCTGTAATCATTTCAAACACAGTCAATACTACACGACCTCCATCAAGCACAGGAAGTGGAATTGCATTGACAATACCAACATTCAGCGAAATAATCGCAATCAACCAGATATAGTTCGTCAGACCAAGTGAAGCCTGCTCAGCAGTTACAGTATAGATGCCAACTGGACCTGAAATCTGATCCAGATTCTGCCCTTTAAACAAATCCAGAATGGAATCCACCATCATAACTGTCACATAAGCCATCTGAGATACACCATCGATCATCCCTTGCAACAAACCAACCTGAACATGTTCAACCGGTGCAGAAAAACCAACCAGGTAAGTCCCCTGATCTTCCATGTATTCAGGAGTCACTTCAAATGTCATCATCTGTCCCTCACGTTCAACAGTATAGATACGCGATGCAGTTAAATTAGCGAGTGCAGAAGCACTCATATCCGAAAATGTTTCTGGAACAACAATCGTTCCATCCGCAAATTCAATCTGAACAATTTCATGTCCCGGCAACAAGCCTACACGCTCAGCAGGAGAATTTTCAATAACACTTCCAATTCTTGGAAGATCCACTGTCACAGTATACCCCTGTGTTACAAAGATTCCTGTGAAAATTACCCATGCCAGCAGGAAATTCATAAAAATCCCTGCAACCATGATTAAAATCTGTTTCCACTTTGCAATTCCTTTCAAAGATCGTTCTGGTTCAACTTCTACCTCCAGCTCACCTTCCAGTTCATTGCCTACTTCTCCTGCCATCTGACAGAATCCTCCAAGTGGAATAGCACGCAGAGAATACAGGGTTTCTTTTCCCTGGTAACTAAACAATTTTGGCCCCATGCCCAGCGCAAATTCGCCGACATAAACATGAAACATCTTCGCTACCAGAAAGTGTCCAAGCTCATGAATAAAAACGATAACACCAAGCAGGACAACAAAATAAAGCAATCCCATGAATTACATCTTCTCCTTTATTTTCATTTCTACGATTTCACGTGCCTGAGCATCCGCTTCAAGCACATCTACAAACGTAATCTCTTTCTTGTATTCAAATTCGTTGACTGTGCTGATAACCAGTTCTTCAATATCAAGGAATTCAATACGGCCATCTCTGAAAGCCTGATTCGCTACTTCGTTGGCTGCATTCAACACAGCAGGAAGATTCCCCTGTCTGCGTCCAACTTCATAAGCCAGACCTAAAAGCGGGAAGCGTTCAAAGCTGGCAGGTGCAAAATGTAATGCAGACAGCTTTGTAAAATCCAAAGATTCAGACGTCAATGTTAAACGTCTTGGCCATGATAAAGCATACTGAATCGGCAGACGCATATCTGGAGTTCCAAGCTGTGCTACAACAGCTGTATCCACAAATTCTACCATGGAATGCACCACACTTTCAGGATGCATTACAACATCAATATGATCAAAATCAAAACCAAACAACCAATGCGCTTCAATCACCTCAAAGCCCTTGTTCATCATCGTTGCTGAGTCAATTGTGATTTTTGCACCCATTGACCAGTTTGGATGACTCAATGCTTCCTGTACAGTGACCCCTTTTAATTGATCACGTGTACGATTTCTAAATGAACCACCAGAAGCAGTTACAATCAGACGCTTTACTTCATGATGCTGATTCCCCTGTAGACACTGGAAAATTGCACTATGTTCACTATCAATAGGTGTCAGCATGACCCCATGTTTTTTTGCCGCCTCCATAACAAAAGAACCACCCACTACAAGTGTTTCCTTGTTGGCAAGGGCAACATCATGACCTGTTTCGATAGCACGCATTGTAGGTAATAAACCTGCAAAACCAACCAAAGCATTCACAAGCACATCATAACCTTCAAGACCAGCTAATTCAACTAAACCTTCATCACCAAAGACAAAGCGAATATCTGGATATTCTGATGAAAGTGTCAATGCATCTTCTTTTCTTACGACACAGACAACTTCCGGCTGTACTTTAGTCAGAATATCTTTCAACACTGCCACATTATAACCTATGCTCAGTGCTTTAATTTCAAACTCATCTGGATGGCTCAAGACAACATCAATTGTCTGAACACCAATGGAGCCGCTTGCTCCAAGAAGTACGATTCTTTTCATTTTAAATCACCATCGGCATCAATAAACACAGACACATAAACAAAATCAGATTAAAAATCAATGAATCAATACGATCCAATACACCACCATGACCTGGAAAAATATTTCCAAAATCCTTGATTCCATCATGACGCTTAATCGCACTGAAAGCCAAATCTCCAAGCTGCCCTACAATCGGCATCAGCAAACTTGATACGATAAGCAGATTCATAGGAAGCTCTGGTGCAAATGCCAGACCAAATCCAAATGAAATCACAGCTCCTGAAATCCATCCGCCAACTGAACCTTCAATCGTTTTCTTTGGAGAAATACGTTCATTCAGTTTATGTTTTCCTAAGAAACGGCCAGAGAAATAAGCACCTGTATCTGTAACATAAGTCGCTACTGCAACATAAATCATTGTAGCAGGACCAAATACATCATAAATCATCAACATAGAGCGAATTGTCAATGCAACCAAAACCATGAAAACAAAGACGATACTTATTTTATCGACTGAAAATTCTTCAAAACAAACACAATAGAAAAACAATACGATCAGCAATAAACCTAAGATTGCAGAAAACAAACTCCAATCCACAAGAATCAAGCCAAACATAGAGACAATCAGAACACCATACAATGTCCATGGAACTCTTTTAAACTGACAATTTAGGATTTCATAGACTGCAATCAGCGCAAATGCACCAATCAGAAAATTCAGCCAGATTCCACCAAGCAGAATTGGAGGAAGTACGGCTGCAATGATACATAACGCAGTAATAATACGCTGCTTCATCCTTTTACACCTCCGAAACGACGATCTCGTTTCTCAAACTGCTCCATACACTCTCTCAGTGTTTCAGCAGTAAATTCCGGCCATGGCAGATCAATAAATTCAAGTTCTGCATAAGCCAGCTGCCATAAAAGAAAATTCGAAAGACGGCATTCTCCTGATGTACGAATCATCAAATCCACTGGAGGAAATTCTGATGTCATCAGATACTGATCAAACTGATCCACTTCCAGATCATTGGCACGTTTGCCATCGAGCACTTCTTCAGCATATTTTCTTGCTGCCAGTACAATTTCACGCTGTGAACCATAGTTCATGGCAAAATTCAACACCATTCCTGTGTTGTTTTTTGTTTCTTCAATTGCATTGTTCAGTACTTTTGCAGTATCTGCTGGAATCTGTTCCATTTCACCTGTCATCGCAATGCGAATGTTCTTTTCCATCAATTCCTTCAAGAAACGATTGAAAAAAAGTGCAGGAAGTTTCATCAGATAACCCACTTCATCTGCAGAACGTTTCCAGTTTTCAGTAGAAAAAGCATAAAGCGTCAGCACTTCGACACCGAAGTCATTGGCTGCAATTGCTGCATCGCGTACCACTTCAACACCTTTAAAATGGCCTTCTGTTCTTACTTTTCCTCTGGCTTTAGCCCATCTTCCATTGCCATCCATAATGATGGCCAAATGTTTTACATTCATAGCCTCTCCTTAGAAAAGCTCACATAAGTGAGCTTTTTATACTGTCATAATGTCGTTTTCTTTAGCTGCTGCAACATCATCAATCTTCTTGATCATTTCATCAGTCAGCTTCTGAATCTTTTCCTGACACTGCTTCTGCTGATCTTCAGTGAAGCTGTCTTCCTTCTTTGCATCATCGTTAGCTTCACGACGAATGTTTCTTACTGCAACCTTTGCAGCTTCAGCCATCTTCTTCACGTCTTTGCACAGAGCTTTACGTGTTTCACCAGTCAAAGCTGGAACTGTCAGACGGATAACTGTTCCATCAGACTGAGGTGGCAGATTCAGATTCGAAGTGTTGATTGCATGTTCAATCCCCTTCAGAACTGATCTGTCGTAAGGTTTAATGACGATAATACGTCCTTCCTGAACAGAAATACCAGCAAGCTGATTGATTGGAGTTGGAGAACCATAGTAGTCAACTTCCAGACCATTCAGCAGGTTTGGATTAGCACGACCGCTTCTTACTGAATCCAGCTGACCTTTGAATGAATCAAGAGCCTTGTTCATTCTTGTTTTTGCATCATCTAAAATTAAATTCATCATAAACTATTTACCTTCCTTTGTAATTGTTGTTCCTTCTACTGTCTGCATGACAGCCTTTTTAATATTGCCTCTTTCATTCATATTGAACACAACAAGATCAATGTTGTTGTCCATACACATGGAAGTTGCAGTTGTATCCATAACCTGCAGGTTCTTTGAAATCAGATCCATATAAGTTAAAGCATCATACTTTGTCGCGTTTGGATCTTTCTTAGGGTCTGCAGAATAAACACCATCAACACCATTTTTAGCCATCAGAATAACATCGGCTTTGATTTCAGATGCACGAAGTGCAGCTGTTGTATCTGTAGAGAAATAAGGACTTCCTGTACCGCCTCCAAAAATGACAACACGGCCTTTTTCCAGATGACGAACTGCTTTACGCACAATAAATGGTTCAGCAACACGATTGATTTCTACTGCAGTCTGAACACGTGTAGGAACATCAACCTGTTCCAAAGCACTCTGCACAGCCAATGCATTAATGATTGTAGCCAGCATCCCCATATGATCTGCCTGTACTCTTTCAATCCCCATCGTTTCAGCCATCTTTCCACGAATGAAGTTTCCTCCACCTACAACGATTGCCAATTCTACACCCATTTCCTGAATTTCCTTCAATTCAAGTGCAAGACCGGAAAGTACTTCTGGATCAAAATTATTACCATTGCCACTCAGGGCTTCACCGCTTAATTTAAGCAGAACTCGTTTATACATATATTCTCACTCCTTCATCGGTAATTATAACAGAACTATGAAAAAAATCCCATGCAAACTAGCCAAAATGTCAACTTTCACTTAAAATTCAGAGATTATTTTACCATATTCTTTTTAACAGACATAAAAAGAAAAAAGTCCGATATGAATATATCGGACTTTCTGTCAGTTTTTTTGAAAATTTCGTCGCTGATTACTTAGCAGCCATCTGCTTTGCAACTTCTTCTGCAAAGTTTTCTTCACGCTTTTCAATACCTTCACCAACAGCGTAGCGAACCATAGAAGTTACTGCTGTGTTGTTGTTCTTGAGGTACTGAGAAACTTTCATACCCTGATCCAGGATGTACAGCTGGTCAACCAGGCACATTTCCTGCAGAGTCTTGCTTACACGGCCTTCGATGATACCAGCCAGAACCTTTTCAGGCTTGCCAGCCAGTGAAGCATCGTTCTTCAGAATTTCAGTCTGAATAGCGCGTTCCTTTTCTACAACTTCAGCTTCCATGTAGTCGCGTGAGATGTAGCTTGGGTTCATTGAAGCAACCTGCATTGCGATGTTGTGTGCAACTGTTGCATCGCTGCCCTTCAGAACAACGATTACAGAAATCTTTCCGCCCATGTGCACATAGTCACCGAATACTTCGTCATCTGCCTTTTCAACAACTTCGAAACGTCTCAGAGTGATCTTTTCTCCGATAGTAGCTGTAGCGTTGATCAGCAGGTTTTCGATTGTTTCACCGTTGACAGAAACAGCATTTGCTTCTTCAACAGTCTTTACACCAGCATCAACCAGTGCATTTGCGATTGTATCAACCAGAGTCAGGAACTGTTCGTTCTTAGCTACGAAGTCAGTTTCTGAGTTGATTTCTACTACGCAAGCTTTGTTGCCTTTAACAACAACTTTTGACAGACCTTCTGCAGCGATACGGCCAGCCTTTTTAACAGCCTTTGCAATACCGTTTTCGCGCAGCCAGTCAGCTGCTTTAGCCAGGTCACCATCGCAGTTAGTCAGGGCCTTCTTGCAGTCCATCATACCTGCTCCAGTTCTTTCTCTCAGTTCTTTTACTAATGATGCTGTGATTGCTGCCATGTTATTTTGCCTCCTGTGTTTCAGCCTTTACTTCTTCTGCTGGTGCAGCTTCAGTCTGCTGAGCTTTGTTTTCTCTTGGCTTTCTGTCATAGAAACGACCGCGTGGACGGCGTTCTTCGTTTCTCTGACGACGACGTCTTTCGTTTTCTTCATACTGCTGTTCAACATTCACGATAACATCTTTCATTGTGATGTCTTCAGCTTCCTGATCTTCCTGATATGCAACAGTCAGAAGACCACCCTTAGCTTCAACGATAGCATCAGCCATGCATCCGATAATCAGTTTTACTGAACGCAGAGCGTCATCGTTTGAAGGGATTGCATAATCAACTTCTTCAGGGTTGCAGTTTGTATCAACCATACCGAATACTGGGATACCCAGCTTCTTAGCTTCTGCAACTGCATTGTGTTCTTCCTTAGGATCAACTACGAATACTGCATCTGGCAGCTTCTTCATTTCCTTGATACCGCCCAGGAAGTTTTCCAGCTTAACTGCTTCCTTACGGATCAGAGCGATTTCCTTCTTAGGATAAACATTGATTGCACCTGTTGCTTCCATTTCTTCGATTTCGATCAATCTCTTGATACGCTTCTGAATAGTGCGGAAGTTAGTCAGGATACCACCCAGCCATCTCTGGTTTACATAGAATGAACCTGAACGAAGAGCTTCATCAAGAACAACCTGCTGAGCCTGCTTCTTAGTACCTACGAACAGTACCTTTCCACCGTTTTCAGCGATTTCTCTCATCTTAGCATAAGCTTCATCCAGCTTAGTCTGTGTCTTAGCCAGGTCGATGATATATACACCGTTCTTAGCTGTGTAGATGTATTCTTTCATTTTTGGATCCCATCTGCGGGTCTGATGTCCGAAATGAACACCGTTTTCGAGCATTTTACGCATTGAAACAACT
>JAZRUQ010000214.1:0-13262 GCA_045652605.1 Erysipelotrichaceae bacterium | reverse complement strand
CGTAACAACTGCAATGGTATGTTCAATTGGTACATCAAAGGATGCAAAGCGCACAGGGGTTGTGCACATTGCGTTCAATACAATTGGTACAGTTGCATTCTTCATTGTAATGAGCATTATGCAGCGTTTTGAAGTCTTTGGTTCAGAATTCTGGGTTAGAATTGTGGATGGCGGTGGAATTGCCGATTTCCAGACTGTATTTAATCTGATTACTGCAATCGTACTGATTCCATTTGCAGATGGTCTGGTTAAGCTGTCATGCTGGATTGTCAAAGATGATGAACTTCCAGAAATCAAGCATCCTGAACTGCATACATTAAGCGATAAACTGTATATTTCTCCTGCAGTGGCAATCTTTGAAACAGGTAAAGCTGTTGCAGCAATGGGAAGCATTGTGAAAGAGAATTTCGCTAGAGGATGTCAGCAGCTGGTCAACTATGATGAAAATCTGGTTGCACTGATTAATGAAGAAGAAGATGAACTTGATCAGTTTGCGGATTATTCTTCAAAATTCATGATTGGCTTAAGTAAGAACGTTGAAAATGAATCAGAAAATCATTGTCTTGAAATGATGCTTCAGACAGTGCCTAATTTAGAGAGAATTGGTGACTATGCTACAAATTTGGATGAGTTAGGTGAATCACTGAAGAAGGATGGTGCATCATTCTCTGAAGCAGCGAAGAAAGAGCTGGGCATTCTGACTGCAGCAGTTAATGAAATTATTGATCTTACTGTTGAAGCTTTAGCTGAGAATGATTTGAATAAAGCTGAAATGATTGAACCTTTGGAAGAAACAATTGATGATATGGTCATGGTTCTGAAGGCTAAACATACAAAGCGACTGAAGAATGGTGAATGTTCAATCACTTCAGGTCTGGTTTTCATGGAAGCTTTGACTTATTTTGAAAGAGCTTCTGACCAGTGTTCTTCAACTGCAATCCTGATGCTCGCTCAGGATAACCCAGATATTCTTCTGAATCATCATGAGTATCTGCACAATATGCATAAAAATGGTGGTGCGAAATACAGTGAAATGCGTAATGCACGTATTAAGCAGTATGTAGAGCCACTGAAAGAAATTGCCTAAATTATATGAATATAAGGAGTTTTCAAGACAATGAGTGTCATGAAAACTCCTTTATTTTATGAGAATATGTATATTTCGTCGGATAAAAAAGGCTCTGATGTCTAGAAAATTTACTTTTTCTCTATTTGTCATAGAGTCTTTCTGTGCAGGGTATGTAATTTGAAAATTGGTGTGCCAATGAAAGAATAGATGATTAATAAAGAGTATTCATTTTCTTATGATAAATCGGTTGAAAGTAAGGGCTGAACATAATGACGCTGAATATATTACCAAAAGAAAAGACACGTTCTGAATTTATTTCTGAATCAATACCCATTCACATGCTATAATGAACTACGTAGATGGAGAGATAGAAATGAAGTACTCGATTGGTAAAGTTGCTAAAGCGCTGGGAGTTTCAACACAGTGTGTTCGTCATTATGAATCAATAGGGATTATTGATGCTGAAAGAAATGAACAGAATAAGTATCGAACCTATTCTCAGAAAGATGCAAAAACATTGTTTCAGACCTGTCTTTATCGATCAATGGGATTTTCATTGAAAGATATCAAATGGATGCTGAATGAATGCGATGTAGATGAAGCGAGCGAGTTGTTTGAACAGAAAATTGATGATGTTGACCAGCAGATTGAAAGTTTGATGGCTTTGCGTCATGAGCTTGTTGAATATCGCAAAGGGTTTAAACACATTGCTGAAAAGCTGAATCATTTTGAAATTGTTGAAGGAAATTTTTCTTCCTATTTGATTCTGAAAAATAAATCTGGTCATGATATTCCAGCTGAAGAGGATGATCTTTTGATTCAATATGAACAATATGCACCTTATGTTCGTGCTGCAACATGCGTGACAACCAGCTCCATTTATGGTAGTGATGAAGATGTTGAATACAACTATGGCATTTCGATGTCAGTGGATGCTGTGCGTAACTTTGATAAAATGGATGAGTTAAGAGAACATCGCATTGATATTAAACACACATTTGCAAAAATTATTATTGAAGTGAAGGAATCCACAAATTATGCGGAAAATTTAAGAAGATTTGTCGATGAAATCAAAACCAAAGGATACGAGCCTGCGGACAAAATTTATGGGGTTCTTCGTTTTGTTTCATTGCATAAGGGTGAAAGTGATATTTATGAATATATTACCGAAGTTCGAAAGGTCCAGTAATCTGGACCTTTTCTTGACCTTATAGTAGCTATAAGGTTTATCATAGATTATAACGAAAGGGAGGAAAGAATATGAAAAAATTATTAATTTCGTTACTGGCTCTGCTGGTGCTGGCTGGATGTTCAGCTGCTCCTGCAAACAATGAACCAAAGCTGAAAGAACTTCCTGCTGCGCAGGCTGATGAAACTTCACAGTTTGGTGTTGACAAGAACATCAATATGGAAACAATTGATGAATGGGTAAACCGTGAAGATGTTGTTTATCGTGATGTTCGTATGCTGTTTGACCCAGCTGATTATGCAGCAATCGGAGGAAATGCCGATTTGTCTTCAACAATTGAAGGCTTCAAAATCGTGCCTTATCCATATCTGGCAACTTTGAGTGCTCTGCCTGTTGAAGGTGCTTATGCTGGTGAAACTCTTTATGATCTGACTTGGGATGAGAATGGTGCTATTGCAACTGCAGAAGCAAACTATGAAGAATCTCTGATGATCCTGGAAGAACTGTTCCCTAAAGACAAAGCGATCTTTATCATGTGCGGTGGTGGCGGATACGCTGGTATGACAAAATCTCTGCTCGTTTTCCTGGGGTGGGATGAATCAAAACTGTATAATGTTGGTGGTAACTGGGCTTACACAGGTACTCACGGTGTAGAATTGATTCAGTACTCTGAAACAAAGGGTGGCAATGATGTATATGCTACTTGGCGTGCAGATTATGCAACAATCGATTTCACAAGACTTCACGCAAAATAAGAAATTATGATGAAGAAACTATTTCTTTGCTTTATTTTGGCACTGAGCCTTTGTGGGTGTGGGTCAGCGGATGCTAAAACAGAAGAACCAGCTGTTCCTACATTTAAATATACTCAGTTTGCAAGCGGCGGGGTGAGCACTGAACTGGATGCCATTATCCTTTTTGAAAATGCCAATTCAACGTTCACACGCTATCAGATTTCTTACACATCATGCACATGCCGTGATGCTGCAAGCAATTATCGTTCTGTAGTTTATGTTGAAATTCTCAACACAAAAGACACAGCAGATGAAGCGTTGATTCGTTCCATCAGCTTCTCAACGAATGACAATTATTCAGTAGGGTTCTGGGGTGACAGCAATCCAATCTATGGACAGCCTGAATATACTTTGGAATACATGGATGAAAACTTTATTCAGAAACTGGTTGGTTTAAGCAAAGCGGATTTTGACAATTGGGCAGGCTATGGCAAGTCATTGGTGGGGGTTGATACTCTCAGTGGTGCGACAGTTTCATGTGGTAATCTGATTTCTCTGCTTCAGGGATTGATGGCTTATCACGGAGAAAAGTATTATACAAGCAAATAAGACTGAAGAGGTTATAACAGCTGAATGATTCTTTTGAATCACTGGCTGTTAAGCCTCTTTTTCTTTTCCAATATGCTTTGATCCTCTAACGCAGCAATTGTTTAAGTCTGTTGAAATATTTATTCTCATACCTGCAACACTAAGTTATTCTGAAACAAGAAGAGGTTAGTATAAAGTGAGTGAAACTTAAATGCATTGGAGTTTGTTCTATCAGAGGTTAATGCCTATGTGATTTCTTGATACATCGAGTTCTCACTTCTGATTCGGTGAATAAAAAAGAGATCACACTTTTATGATTTCGATTCTATTCGTTGCAGTACATATGATTTTAAAATTGGTGGCACATATGAAAGAATAGATGAACCTTTAATCATCACAAAAGATTACTTTTTATTAAAGGGAATATGCATAAAATAAACTTTTCAGGTGGAATCGATGAAAAACAAAAAATTCACGTATCTCAACAAAATACGTTTGTTTTACCAAGAATGAAAGCGATTACAAAAATCGTTGTCGGTAGAGTGAAGGTAGTATATAATATAGAATAGATATTTATCGTAAGTAATTACAGCAATTAACAAGTTGTTTTATGGATTGTTAAGAAAATGATGGCAATGATCATGTGTTGATCGATGATGATTCATTTAATTCATCATCCGGTTGAAGTACATGCTAAGGATTCATCAAAAGTTTTGATTTTACAATTGCTGTCTGAATATCAAGCCTATCAGGAAAAGCAGAATCAGATATTCAGAGAGTGTTGAACGAGGAAAATAAAGTGGATGCGACAAAGACGTCTATATGGAAAATGGTGGAATACTGGATGGCTGTCAACCAGCCATGGATTGCTCAAATTGGAAATGTTCCTGAGAATCTTCCAGAGGATGATCGTCTTGCACTGCTATTTTAGGTTTTACCTTTATTATTTAATCAAGAAAAATTACTAGGAGGTGCTGAGCTCAAAAAGAGATAACGCAATATGAAGAATCATAAAGAAATAGAGGGGAAAATAAGATGAAGGAAAAATGTTTTAAACTAATTTTGGCTTTGATGCTGGCATTAACTTCAGCTATTCAGTATCCTGTACAGATTTTTGCGGATACAGAATATGACAATGTAGCACTCAGCAAAATTGTCACTGTTTCAGAAGAAACTGAAGGGTTTGAAGGAATCAATACAGTCGATGGTAATGCTGAAACGAAGTGGGAAGCAAGCCAGATGGATAGTCATCCAACGATTGTTGTGGATTTAGGTGCTGAAGAAAGCATTGCGAAGATTGATCTAAAGTGGGCGGATAATCATGCGGCTCAGTTTAAGGTGTTTGTTGCAAAAGCAGATCAGCAGTATACAGAAATTGCCTCAGTAGAAGAAAATACAGAAAATTCTCATTCTTTTGCTGTTGCGGAAGAAACAACAATCCAATATGTAAAAGTTGAGCTGATTCAAACAAGTGGCGAAAATACAAGTGCAGGAATCAGTGAAATCGAAGTTCTGAAAGTCAAAGAGGTTGCAGTAGCTGCAGCTGACTATACAACAGTTGATGCAGCATTGGCAACAGTGCCTGCAGATTTAAGTGTGTATACAGAAGAAACTGCAGCAGCAGTTACAACAGCAGTAAATGCAGTTGATCGTACAAAGACATCTGAAGCACAGGAAGATGTTGATGCAATGGCAAAAGCAATCACTGATGCAGTTGCTGCATTAACATTGAAAGAAGAATCTTCTGCTGTTTTAATGAATCTTGTCGATAGAACTGTATTGGACGAAGTAATGAATCAGGCAGCTGGTCTGGATGAAGAAAAATATACAAATGAGAGCTATTCAGCATTGGAAGATGCAGTGAATGCAGCTAATGCTTTAGATGCGAATGCGACTCAGGATGAAGTCGATGCAGCTGCCCAGGCGATTGAGAATGCAATTGGTCATTTGGTTGTTCGTTATGTAAACCTTGCACTGAACAAAACAGCAACAGCATCATCTTCATGGAATAAGACGACTCGTGCAGCAAATAAATCAGTCGATGGTAATACTTCAACTCGCTGGGGAAATAATTACGAAAGCGCTGCATACAAAGGCGGAAATCATGAAGAGACTTTTACTGTGGACTTGGGTGCAAAATACACAGTGGATGTCGTTTCAATCAAATGGGAAGCTGCGTATGCTACAAGTTACACAATTCAGGGATCAAATGATGGTGTCAACTTCTTTAAAATCAAAGATGTGACTGGTGCAACAGGCAATACAGAAATTCATCGTAATCTGGGAGATATCAAACTGCAATACGTGCGTTTAGCATTGCACGAATCTTCTGGAATTTATGGATATTCTATCTGGGAACTTGAAGTTTATGAAGGAGATCCTGTAGCTACCATTTATGATAATTTGGCATTGAACAAAGATGTGGAGGTTTCTTCAGTATTCTCAGGCGCTGAGTTTTTGACTGAGCACATTAATGATGGAATCATCGATACTCGCTGGGGAAGTAATTATAAGAGCACTGAATACAAGAACGGAAATTATCTGGAAACAGTTCTTATTGATTTGGAAGATACATACGACGTAGATCGTATCGTGCTGACTTTTGAAGATGCATATGCAAAATCGTATAAAATTCAGACTTCAACAGATGGTACTGTATTTACTGATGCAACTGGTGTTTTGAGTGGCTCTATTGGAGAGCAGCGTCTTGTCGATTTGAATCTCAATACTCGATATATCAAAGTGTTGTTGATGGAACCTGGAACAAAATACGGATATTCCATCTATGAACTGGAAGTTTATGAATCAAGAGCAAAAGATCTTCAAAAAGCAGTTGCTCAGTTGGAAACAAAAGTAAACAGTGTTCAAACAGGTACAACTGAGGGAACAATGGCAGAAAGTGATTATCAGGAATATGTAGAACTTCTGACTTCTGCAAAAGCAGTTCTGAATGCGTCAGATAGTAAAAAAGTCGATTTCTATCAGTCTATTATTGATGTTCAGACTGCACTTTCAGAGTTTGATTCAGATATCATTTCTGGAGAAAATGCAACTGTGTCTGTTTATCCAGTACCTCAAAACATTTCTGTAAATTCCATCAATGGAATGAAATTCACAGGTGCTGTTGATATCGTTGTTCATGGCACACAAGATGTGGCAACACTTCCTAAACTTGAAGAGCTTTTGACAGCTGAGGGAATTACTTATCAGTATGCTGATGCGGTTGGTTTGAATCCTGCAATTGTGCTTGCTGTGGATTGTGGAAATGACTGTGATATTTGTGACTCTGTATTGGATGCTGAAAATGCATTAACTCATACACAGGGCTATGTGCTTGAGTCAAGCAAAGAAACAAATAAAAAAGGTCAGGTTACAATTGTAGGCCATGATGCTGATGGTGTTTACTATGGTGTTATGACATTGATTCAGATGTTCAATCAGAAAACAACGGATGGTAGAATTGCAGAAGTTGCAATTTCAGACTATCCAGATGTTGAATTTAGAGGTTATGTAGAAGGTTTCTATGGCATCCCTTGGACATTTGATGATCGAGCTGACTTGTTCAGAGATACTTCGTTATATAAGATGACGACATATATTTATGCTCCAAAAGATGATCCATATCATCGTGGAAAATGGAGAAATCTGTACCCAGAAGCTGAAGCAAATAACATCAAAGCTTTGGCAGAAGTTGCAAAAGAAAACAACATGGAATTCTGTTGGACGATTCATCCTGGTGCAGACTATAATTATACGAAAGATTCAGACGGCAATGGCCTGGTGGATGACTATGAAGCTATACTTACGAAATTTGAACAGGTGTATAGTTTAGGTGTTCGACAGTTTGGTGTTTTCTATGATGATTTGGATTATGATGTTGCTAATGGGCTTCAGCATTCAGGTGTCATTAATGATGCATATGAATATTTGACTGATAAATATGATGATGTAAAACCATTTATTACTGTTGTCACACGTTATACAAACAGTTGGGGTGCTCCTTGGGATACTTACTTTACACCGTTCATGCAGAATATTCATGAAGATACAATTGTATTGTGGACTGGACAGTCAACGATGTCTGCAATTACAAAGGCCTACATGGAATATCCGCAGACAAAAACAGGTGTTGACAGAGACTTTGGTGTCTGGTGGAATTTCCCTGTTACAGATTACTACTATGGACATCTTCTGATGGGGTCTTTGGATTGCTTGTATAATGATGTTGATAATATTAACAGTTTCTTCCTGAATCCAATGTCAGAAGCGGATGCATCAAAAGTAGCCATTTACAGTGGTGCTGATTATTCATGGAATACAGCGGCATTTAACAGTAAGACAAGCTGGTCAAGAGCAATTGAAGAACTTGTTCCTGAAGCAAACAAGGCATTTGAACGTTTTGCAGATAATCTTGCTTATGTTGATAAGGGAAATGGTTTCTTCTTTGATGAATCAGTCTATTTGAAAGATAAACTTTCAGCATTTGAAGATGCTCTTTCAACAGGTTTGACTCAAGATGATATAACTGAACTGAAAGCTGAATTTAATCAAATGATTACTGATTCGGAAGAATTAAGAACGATTAAGAACAAAGCGTTGCTGGATGAAATTGTAGAGCATTTGAATGCATACAAAGCTCTTGGTGAAGCTGGTGTTGCAGCGATGGAAGCCTTTGAATCTGCATTGGCAGGAGATATCAGCACAACAACAGCTAAGAAAAATGTTCTGGAAGACAAACTGGTGGAATGCAACTCATATCGAATCAAAAAATTAAGTGGAACAGCTGCAGTATCTGTGGGTGCTTATCGTATTCAGCCGTTCTTGAAAAATCTCAATGATAGTATTATGGCTGTATTAAATGAATGTGTTGATCATACGATCGAATCAAGAATGATCAGTAATGTTTTAGGATTTGATGTACAGCAGGTCACTTATGATGATAAAACTTATTCTGTAAAAGATATATCTGCAGTGATGGATAAAGATGATTATATTGGTATTGCACTTCCAAAGGTGATGAATCTATATGAAATCAGTGCTGAAGTATCACCTGCGGAATCATTTAAACTTCAGGTTTCTTTGAATGGAGTTGAGTGGGAAGATGTTGAATTTGTTAATTCGCCAGGAACTCTGACGACTAGCAAAATCATGACTGAAGCTTATGTGCGTTTGATAGGTCTGAATGATGGAACAAATATAACACTGAATAAGCTATCAGCAGCGGAAGCCTACGAACCTGTAGTTCCTTCTGTAAGTACTGATTTGTCTACTTATCAATCTTATGTTATTTCACAGGCTTTAGATGGATCTTTAACGACAAATTTCTGGTCAGCGACAGGATCCTCGAATGGTAATTATCTGACTGTTGATTTGAAAGAAAATGCTTCTTTAAAAACAGTTGAACTATATAGTGGCATTAATAAGCATGGTGTGGTTGATGGCTTTGATCAGACACAGCTTGAAGTATCGAATGATGGTATTGTCTGGACGAAAGTAGGTACTCCAAAATCACTGGCTGAGTACGCAGCTGTTGATAGCACAATGAAAAAACTTGTTTTCAATGCAGGAAATGTAGAAGCGCGTTTCTTCAGACTTAGTGCTGTAGGAAGCAGCGACAGTTGGGCTAAGGTCTATGAAATCAAGTATGATGCGGAATATACAGATTACGAAAACAGAAGTTCAGTGGGAACCAGTTTGAAAGTTTATCAGGATTATTCTGCAGAAAATGCTATGGACAATGATATCAGTACATTTGCATGGATTTATTCAACTACCTATAACAGCAGTGATTTAGGATCTCGAACAGGTGAATATGTTGAAGTGGATTTAGGAACATTGGTGCCACTTTATGATGCAAGCATCTATTTTGGAAAGAACACCAATGAACCTAAGTATATCGCAGATGCATTTAAGGCAGTGAAACTGCAAACTTCTGTAGATGGAACAACGTGGAAAGATGCTAGTGCAAGTCTTAATATTGAAAACTACGTTGCAAATGGAAACTGTTATGTAGCAACATTAAAAGCAGATGGAAGTCTAGCAAGATATTTCAGATTTACAGCAACTGAAGATTATCGAAGCTGGTTGAAAGTTTACGAAATCAAATACAATCAGTCAGTGAATGTAAATCAAACTCATGGAAGTCTTACTACAAATATGAAGACATATCAGTCATATAGCTTGTCAAACGCAATGGATGGTAAGCTGAATACAAAATTCTATTCTAGTGCAGCATCAAAAGTAAATGATTATATTCAGATTGATTTGGGTGCTGTTGGTATAGTCTATGATGTTTCGATCTATTTTGGAGGAGATCCAAATCGAGTAGGAGCTGTTGATGGATTCAAGAAGATGGATATTCTTGTTTCTAATGATGGAAGCAACTGGAAGACTGTAAAGAGTATGGCATCTTCTGAATATGTCGTTGTTGGTGGAAAGTATTTGGCAACAATGAACCTTGGTGGTATTGATGCACGATATGTCAAGTTCAATGCTACTGAAGCAAGCAGCAGCTGGCTGCAGGTGTATGAGGTTCAGTTCAATAACGAAGTAGATTTAAACGCAGTGCGATTTGTTGATGATGCAGGTACTGTAAGTATAAGTCGAAGTGATTATCTGGATGATGGAAAGCTTCATACTTCTCCATTAATTTACAATGTGGATGCAAATTCTACTTTGATTTATCCAACAAACACAATTGTAAATGTTACAACATTGGGTGTATTGCAGGATGCAGATGCAATCAGTAATGCTTCGGTTGAAGTTCAGAACTTAGATGGCAGCTGGACAGCAGTAGGAACAATGGATCAGGCTTGGAAAGAATTTGAAATCAATCAGCATATTCTTGCTGTGAAATTTACTTTTGATGGTTCAATTCAGCCAGTCATTTATGATATCTTGATTCAAGGTTATGCAGATTATAGTCGAGTTAATGAAGTGCTGGATGAAGTGCCTCAGGATTTGAGTCTGTATACTGATGAATCAGTGGATACATTGAATGATGCAGTAAACGCTATTGTTTATAAAAAAGAAGTAAAAGATCAGATTGTGGTTGACCGATATATCAAACCAATTGAAAAAGCGATTGCTGCACTTGAACTGAAGCCAGCAGACTATACAGCAGTAGAGGATGCAATCGAAGTGGCAGAAGCGCTGATAAAGGAAAATTATGAAGACTTTGCACCAGTAACAAATGCAGTGAATGCAGTGGTAGAAGGCAAGAAGATCACAGAACAGGCAGAGGTAGATGCAATGGCCAAGGCTATTACAGATGCAATCGCTGCACTTGAACTGAAGCCAGCAGACTATACAGCAGTAGAGGATGCAATCGAAGCGGCAGAAGCGCTGACAAAGGAACACTATGAAGACTTTACAGCAGTAACAAATGCAGTGAATGCAGTGGTAGAAGGCAAGAAGATTACAGAACAGGCAGAAGTAGATGCAATGGCCAAGGCTATTACAGATGCAATTGCTGCACTGGAATTGAAGCCTGCAGACTACACAGCTGTAGAAACTGCTAAGGGAAATGTACCTGCAGATTTGAGTGTTTACACAGAAGAAACAGTAGAAGCACTGAACGAAGCATTGGCTGCAGTGGTAGAAGGCAAAAAGATTGATGAACAGTCGGTAGTCGATGGCTATGCAGGAGCAATTGAAGCAGCAATTCTGAGACTTGAATACAAGGATGCAGACTACACAGCTGTGAATGAAGCAAAGGCAAAGATTCCAACAGATTTGAGTCTGTATACTGAAGAAACTGTGAAGGCACTGGAAGAAGCAGTCGAAGCGGTCGAAGAGTTGGATATCACAAAACAGGATGAAGTGGATGCGATGGCAGAAGCAATCGAAGAAGCAATTGAAAACCTGAAATACAAGCCAGCAGATTATACATCTGTAAATGAAGCTGTTGAAAAGATTCCAACAGATCTGACAGGATATACAGCAGCATCAGTACAGGCATTGTCAGAAGCAAGAGCTGCAATTGAAGAAAACCTGGATATCACACACCAGGCGGAAGTTGAAGCAATGGCAGAAGCTCTGTTGAAGGCAATTGAAGATCTGGAACTGAAGCCAGTGTATACAATTACAGAAGGCGCAAACAGTGTCTATACAATCAATCAGAATGAAGCTCACACATTCAAGTGTGATGGACCATTCGAAAAGTTTGTAAGACTGAATCTGTACTATGGAGAAGAAGAAATCACTGTAGGACAGGATGATGTAACAATCAGCAAAGGAAGTACAATCGTGACATTCACAAAAGAATTCCTGAATTCTTTGAAAGAGGGAGAATATCGATTGGTGCTGACATATGAAGAAGACATCACAGCAGAATGCAGATTCAGAATCAAGAAGGCAGAAGTCATCGTTCCAGAAGAAGTGCCTTCTACACCAGCAGCACCAGAAGTACCATCAACATCAGACAACAGCAATATCTTAGGATATGGTCTGTTGGTACTGATGAGTTTCTTGGGACTGATTGGACTGAAAAAAAGAAAAGTCGCTAATAAATAATCGATCATTATGCAGGGAGGTAGATAGGAGTCTTTAAGATCAGAAGATTCCTTCTACTAATCACAACTATAAAAAAAGAAAAATATCATTCTTTTGAATTTTTGTGAAAAAGTGTTATAAGATTCTATCCCCTTAAGGGCTTCCTACTATTCCCAGGAAGCCCTTTTATTATGAATTCAGGCCAGGTGAATACCCAACGAAATGAACCATCCATTAATCTCTCATAAAACCTCTTATTTTCGCTCAATTCATAGAACAAGTATATGTTTTAGATTGGCTTTTAAAGTAAGAATATAAACTTTGATAATGAATTGAATCTATAAAATGAAAAATGCCGGAACTTCCGGCATTTTCTATACAGTACATGTTGTAATTGAATTTATTGGTGGAGATGAGGGGAGTCGAACCCCTGTCCAAGAATAGTCCCACATTCAGACCTTTACAGTTTATTCTGTCATTGATAAGACAAACCTTGTGGACAGACTAACACTCTCGTTTGAATTTGCCTGTGTAATTGTCGCGATCCATGACCAGGCTTCACTTCACCGTATTTCATAAGTCTTATGCCACACCCAATGTTATGAACACCAAAGGGGTAACAGCTGCGAGCCTCTATTGGCTAATTAAGCAGCGAAACTTAATCTGTTTCCAGTTATTTTTAGTTGGTGATAAGGTCACCGCTCCACTGAAGTCCGAATCCAACATAGACCTGTCGAAACCATGACATCCCCGAAAACATGTACTGTATTATTAGTATACTCAGTTTTCAGAAAAAATCAATCTTTGTTGATTCTGTAGCCTTCGGTATGAGAAACCAGATTTTCAAGTGGTTCATCATTCAGGTAGTTTTGAATGTTTCGAATTGCTAGGTTGAGCATTTTTTCCAACGTTTGTGGCATATTGTATCCACCTGAAATGTGCGGTGTAATTAAAACGTTATCATAGCTCCAGAGCTTGTTGTTGAAAGGAAGGGGCTCAGGGTCAACAACATCAAGCTGAACACCTTTAAACCATCCTTCATCCAGTACGCTGACAAGAGCAGTGCTGTCAATATTTGCGCCTCTTCCAACATTGATTAAAACTGCATCCTTTTTGCAACGTCTCAGGTTGTCCGTTAAAACCTGTTTTGTTGCTGATGTATCAGGCAGACAGCAGTCAATGGTGTCTG